>CAZAQZ010000022.1:0-8913 GCA_964487175.1 uncultured Verrucomicrobiota bacterium
GTTTATCATAATGGCCATCAGGATCATAAGCAGAAAGATATTTAACACGAGCTTTGAGGGGAAGCACGAAGCTCTATTTTTCCTAATCGGTTGGGCTGGACTTACGCTAATTGGTGCCGTGGCAAAACATGAATTTAGAACGCCCCCTCAAAATATCGTATTCCCCCCTGCTCAATCTGAAGCAGTGCCGAATCTAAAATGCCAAATCGATGGGGTGGCGATTCAACCCAACGGCAGTAACAGTCCAGACACTTGGATGCAATTCGGTTTAAAGATCGTCAATGATGGTTCCCCATCCGTCGCGTGGAAATGGAAGGCTCGTGTGGAATTCAGTACAGGGGGTTCTATTGAATCGACTGCTCCAGAGAATCCAACGATTGGCTCCCAAATCCTAAACGGCCAAACGAATTTCATTCCTGCCGAATATTATCTGCCGAACAGCCTAGTAGAGAAACCCATTGAGCGCGGCGCCGGAAAAGTAGGATGGGTTGGTTTTGTGTTTGCCGACCCGAATTATAGCATCCAAGACATTAATGCGATAGGGAGCCGATACTTTCTCAGCTTTGAAGATTGCAGGGGTAGAGTGACGACGGCCATCTTCACCAACAAAACAAAGTTGTGGGGAAAGCTTCCATGAATCTCAGAGAGGCTCTCGGAAAACGCAGTCTCGAACGCTTTATCAAGACCCGCGAGAAGCAGCACACCAAGGCCAGCCACAAGCACTTTCATGGCGCTGTGAAGTCTATGGCTTCGAAAACCGCGAAACCAAAGCGGGGAACATCGAAGAAGGGTTCTCGCGGGAATTGAACCTGAACTCAAATTCCTTGGTATACTTGTGAAGATGCTTTTTCGATACATGAATGTGAGTGCCGCGAATCCCGCACTTGACGTGCTTCCAGAAGTTTTCAAGCGCGTTGACGTGGCTAAGTCCGCTCACGTACTGGCCCTTGCCATGGTTTACGGTCTGGTGGTTGTAGCCCTTGCAGTTCAGGCCAGCGTAGCCAGTGTGTTCGTCACTGTAAACGGTAGAACCCACGCCGACATTTGCTTGAATGATCGGTTGCAGGGTCTTGCGTTTGACGTTCGGGACAATCTTTGTCATTACCTGCCCGTCACGTTGGAGCATCCCGAACACGATGGTTTTGCCAGCCGCTCCGCGACCGCGCTTGCCCTTGCGAACTCCGCCGACAACCGTTTCGTCAACTTCGACTTGCCCAAACAGGGGCCACTCGCCATCCACTTCGGCAATGTGCTTGCGAATCTCATCGGCCATGCGCCATGCGGTCTTGTAGGTGACGCCAAGCTGACGCTCCAATTCCTTTGCGGGTACGCCGTGGCGGGACGTGCTGAACAGGTAGATTGCATAGAACCAGAGTTGCAGCGGTGTGCGGGTATCCTCAAACGGTGTGCCAGCGGTCGGGTGGATGTGATGCCCGCACCATTGGCAGGAGAAGGCACGTTCGGCCTTAATGCGATACCAGTTGGCCTTGCGGGTGCATCGCGGGCATTGATAACCCTGCCCGTAGCGGATGGTGAAAATGTGTTGCAGGCAATGTTCGTCAGACGGGTACAGCCTGAAGAACTCGCGGATGGTGATGCTGGCTTTTGCTTTCATGGTCACAATCTAGCAGAACCGCTACCGTATGTCAAGGGGATAATTCCGTAAATTTTTTTATGAGCCCGGTTCCACCAGTAATCCATAGGCCCGCAGGGCCGGGGCCCCGCACAGGGGTTTTGGTTGAATTCGGTGGGTTTTTCGGGTAGGAATGGGTGCTTATGAGTACTGAAACAGCAGCGCCAGTGGCCAGACCGCAACGCGTCAACCTGCGCCGTCCCGATATCATGGAGGCGGTCCGCGAGCAGGTGGAACAGCATTATCGCAGTCAAATCGTCGAAAAACTGCGTCAACGAGGCGGCATCCTCGAGGCCAGCGGGTTGCGGGTGCGGCTCGCGAAGGAATTCGGGTTCTGCTACGGCGTGGAACGGGCCATCGACCTGGCCTACGCGGCGCGCAAGGTGTTTCCCGACCAGCCGATTTACATCCTCGGCGAAATCATCCACAACCCCGAGGTCAACGAACAGCTCATCGCCATGAGCATCAAATTTCTCTCCGGACCCCACAAGAGCGCCGAGCTCGATCAATTGAAGGAAAATGACGTGGTCATCGTTCCCGCCTTCGGGGCGGAAATGGCGACGATGGAGAAACTGCGGGCCAAGGGTTGCCAGCTCGTGGACACCACCTGCGGCGACGTGATGAGCGTGTGGAAACGCGTCACTCAAAACGCCAAGGAAAAGTTCACCTCCATCATCCACGGCAAGGCCAAGCATGAGGAAACGAAGGCCACCAGCTCCCGCGCCATCGCCAACGGCGGCGGGCATTATCTGGTCGTGCTGAACCTCAGCGAAACCGATTACGTCTGCGATTACATCCGTCACGGCGGCAACAAGATTGAATTCCTGTCGAAATTTGCGGGTGCCCATTCACCGGGGTTCGATCCGGACCAGCACCTTGAATCCATCGGTGTGGCCAACCAGACCACGATGTTGCGGACGGAGACCGAGGAAATTCAACATCGTCTGCGCCAGGCCATGGTTGACCGTTACGCAGCCGAGAACATCGAGAAACATTATCGCATGTTCGATACCATTTGCGGCGCGACACAGGAACGGCAGGACGCGCTGATTCACCTGCTGGCCGAACCGCTGGATTTGATGATCGTCGTCGGCGGCTACAATTCCAGCAACACGTCGCATCTGGCCGAGATGAGCGAGGAACGGGTGCCGACGTTTTTCATCCGCAACGCCAGCAAGATCCTGTCCGGGACCGCGATTCTGCATTTCAACCTGCACAAGCAGGAGGAAGTTCTGACTGAAAAGTGGCTCCCGTCGGGCAACGTGTACGTCGGCATCACCGCCGGCGCGTCGTGCCCGAACAACCTGATCGATGATACCGTGCGGCGGTTGTTCGCGCTGCGCGGCATCAACGCCGACGAATTCATCGCCGCGACCGAGCCCGTGGACCAGCCTGTTTCATTTACGCCTGCCGCCAAGGCGCATGCGGCGCACCTGAAACCCGATGAGTCCTGATCGTCAGGACTTGTCAGCTACCGTTTAATCAATCATGGATAAAGCCCCCCTGAAATTCCGTTCAGCATCACTCGCCGACATCGAACTGCCGAAGGAGGTCGAGCGGTTACGCGACCTGGCGTACAACCTCTGGTGGTCGTGGAATCCGCAGGCACGCCGGATGTTCAGTCATATCCAGCCCGGTCTGTGGGCCATCTACCGCAACCCGGTTGAATTGCTGATCAACATTGATCCAAACCATTGGGAGCCGATGTTGGAGGACGAGGTGTTCCTCTCGATGTACAAATCCGTGCTGCGGGAATTCGATACTTACATGAAATCGGTCCCCACCAGTTGGTTTGCCAAAAACCATCCCGGTTACCAGGGCGGCCCGTTCGTCTATTTCTCCACCGAGTTTGGGTTCCACGAATCGCTGCGCACGTACTCAGGCGGTTTGGGGATTTTGTCCGGCGACCATTGCAAATCGGCCAGCGACCTCGGGCTGCCCTTCATCGGCATCGGCCCGTTGTACAAGCACGGCTATTTCGAACAGGAGATCGAGCCGGATGGCCGCCAGCAACATTTCTATC
Source organism: uncultured Verrucomicrobiota bacterium (assembly GCA_964487175.1). Classification (GTDB taxonomy): domain Bacteria; phylum Verrucomicrobiota; class Verrucomicrobiia; order Palsa-1439; family Palsa-1439; genus CAWFPN01. Next base: position 3,657 of record CAZAQZ010000022.1, read on the forward strand.
CCGCCTACGATTTCTCGCGTTTGCCCATCAGGCCGGTGCTCGGTGATGACGGGAAACATTTGACCGTCAGCATCAAGTTCCCCGACCGGAAGATCTATATCCGGGTATGGCTGGCGCAGGTGGGACGCGTGCCGGTTCTTTTGCTCGACACGGATAACACCAAGAACGAACCCGCGGACCGCCCGATTACGGGACAGCTTTATGTCAGCGGACGCGAGATGCGCATCTGCCAGGAAATTGTCATCGGCATGGGCGGGGTGCGCGTGCTGCAGGCGTTGGGCATCCAGCCAGCCTGCTTCCATATGAATGAGGGGCATTGCGCATTTTTGGTTTTCGAACGGATTCGCGCCCTGGTCAAGAAGGGAATGAAATTCGCCGAGGCGTGCAAGGAAGTGACGAAGAATTCGGTCTTCACGACGCACACGCCGGTCCCCGCCGGCAACGAGGCGTTCGACATCGGCCTCATCAAAAAATATTTCAAGGAGTATTGCGAAGAGATCGGCATCAAGATGGACGATCTGATCAAGCTCGGTCTTTCCTCGCCCACTGACCAGAACCAGCCGTTCAGCCTGACGGTGCTGGCGCTTCATCTATCCAGCTTCAGCAACGGCGTCAGCCAGCTTCACGGCAAAGTCAGCAATGACATGTGGCGGCACGTTTTCAAGAACCTCAAGCAAAACGAGGAACCCGTCAAAGCCATTACCAACGGGGTCCACACGCAGACATGGCTGGGGTTCCAGATGAGTGAGATGCTCGACCGCTATCTGACCCCCGCCTGGCGCGATAATTTGATGGATGAGATGTTTTGGAAACGCGGCGTCGCCAATGTTCCCGACAAGGAACTGTGGGACGTCCACAATCTGCAAAAGGAAAACCTGGTGCGCTTCGCCCGCGGCCGCGTCCGCAGCCAGCTCGCGCGCCACGGTTGTTCCCCGGATGAATTGCGCGCCGTGGACGACCTGCTCAATCCTGACGCGCTGACCATCGGGTTCGCCCGCCGCTTCGCGACCTACAAACGGGCCGACCTGCTGTTTCGTGATTTCGACCGACTGCGTTCCATTCTCAAGGCTTCCGACAAGCCGGTGCAAATCCTGTTCGCAGGCAAGGCGCATCCGGCTGACAAACCCGGGCAGGAATTGATCCGCCGCATCTTCGATATTTCGCGCAACAGCGATTTGCGCGGGCACATTGTCTTCCTCGAAAACTACAACATGCGCGTGGCCCGCATGCTCGTGCAGGGCGTGGACGTCTGGATGAACACGCCGCGCCGTCCCCATGAAGCCAGCGGCACCAGCGGCATGAAGTCACCGATCAACGGCGGCATCAATTTTTCCGTTTCCGATGGCTGGTGGTGCGAAGTCCAGGATCCGCTCGCGGGCTGGACCATCGGCGGCGGCAAACAGCACGATAATCCAGAAACCCAGGATTACGAAGACAGCGAGTCGTTGTATGACATCCTGGAAAACAAAATTGTCTCGCTGTACTACAACCGCGATGCCGACGATCTGCCGCGCGAGTGGATCAAGATGATGAAGGCTTCGATGTCCACGGTCACGCCGCGGTTCTCGACCGCCCGCATGGTGCGCGATTACACCGAACAAGCCTACCTGCCCGCCGCCAAACGCGGCGGCGCCGAGACAGTGGCGGCCACCGAGCAGGCCTGGTGAACGTCGGCGCGATACGCTAGGAAGCGGGTGGGGCCGTCGTTTGTGGCACGGGTGTTGACGATGGACTGGGCTTTGGGGACTTCCAGTAATCCTGAAGCAGGTATGCCCGCCAGCGTTCGACCGCCCGCGCACGCGTTGCTTCGTCCGCCCCCGGATCGAAGTCGATCCTGGCGCTCGTCTGTGCGCGCAATGCCTCAATCGCCCTTTTCCTTGCGTCGGCATCCCTGGCGTTCAACTGCTTCACCAGGTCACGCAGTTTCTGGAATTTGGTGAATCGCCCGGCTCCGATGCGCGCGTTGAGAAGATTGTCCTGGCCGAAACTTGCGGCGTTGTTACTGAAGATGCCGGCGACATCCACATCCCGCTTCACGCAGATCGACGCCAGCGCGTAAACGCACGACTCTCGAAAGGCGAGGCTGTCGGTCGCAAACAGCAGTTTCGCCAGGGGAACCACGTGCGCCGCCCCTCCGTTGTTGCCCAGTGCCAGCACTGCCTGTTCCTGAACAGCCTCCTTGTCGTGCAGCAAGGGCTCCAGGCCGGGAACAAGCCGCGCGTCGTTCACATAGCGTGACGCGTAAGCGGCGGATCCCCGCACATTCGCATCCTCGTCGCCGAGTCCTTCGAACAGTACGGGTACAATCGCGTCGTTGCGCCGATCAGGATGATCGAACAGTTTCGCCTTCCTGGAAGCGTTCCCCAACACGATGAACACAAGATTGCGCGACGTCACCGGCAGTGTTCTGTCGGCGGCCAATTGCAACAAGGTCGGTATGGCCGCCTCGCCGATGTTGGCCACCCAGGTGAGGTTCAAGTTGCTCACCGACCCCTCCAACTGGCTGTGCAGCCCCTGCAAGCGTGGCCGGTTAACCTCCGCGGGTTTGGCAAACAGTTCCTCCGATCCAGCCGGAGTTGATGCGCTCGGCTGGGAGGGGGTAGGCGTTACGTCGCTCCCGGTGCAGCCCGAAACCAACGCGAGCCACCACGCCACCGCACAGCAGATGAAGAGAGCCGCTTTCACAAAAGACCGTGACGCAGTTTGGCGGCGCGGACAGTGTTCTGCATCAGCATGGCAATCGTCATCGGCCCGACACCGCCAGGCACAGGCGTGATTTGCGATGCCTTCGTGGCAACCGCTTCGAAATCCACATCCCCCACCAGCCGATATCCCCTGGGGTCGCTCTTGTCGTCAACGCGGTTGATGCCGACATCGATGACGGCCGCCCCTTCCCTGACCATCTCCGCCTTCACGAAACGCGGCGATCCGATGGCCGCAATGAGAATGTCCGCCGATCGACAGATCTCCGCCAGGTTCCTGCTGCGTGAATGGCAGACGGTCACGGTCGCGTTCGCCTCGGGCGTCTTCTGCGACAAGATGAGCGACACCGGGCGCCCGACGAGACGGCTGCGGCCCAGCACCACGACGTGCGCGCCCTCAATGCCGGCACCGCTACGCAGCAGCAATTGGTGCACGCCTGCGGGTGTGCAGGGAACGAATCCCGTTGGATCGCCAAGCGCGAGTTTGCCGAAGTTGAGCGGGTGAAACCCATCGACATCCTTGGTCGGATCGATCGCCGCAAAGATCGCCTCCTCGGATATCTGGGGCGGCAGCGGCGATTGGACAAGGATGCCATGGACTTGCTTCTTGAAATTCAGCTCATTGATGATGCTCAGCAAGTCACCCTGCTTCGTCGTTGCCGGCAGGTTGATCCGCTCGGAGTACAGGCCAAACCGGGCGCACATCTTGTCCTTGGAGGACACATAGGCGACGCTGGCGGGGTTGTCGCCGACGAGCACGACGGCCAGTCCCGGGATGAGCTGACGCTCTGATTTCAGGCGTGCCACCTCGGCCGCAGTTTCAGAATTGATCTGCTCAGCGATTGCCTTGCCATCAATCAATTGCGCGACCATGAAGCAGGCTACCACACCATGTCGATGCGCTCGATGGCAATGACCGGAAAGCGGTCGGATTTCCGCCAGCTCTGGTTGCCATACACGCGCACGGGTTTGTCTTCGTAGCGAGTCAGGTTCTTCTCCGTGGTGGTCAGATATGCGAGCCGGTAGGAACGGCCTTCCACTTCCGGCGTTCTCAACTCATACGACGACGGGGCGCTCGGCTCATTGTTCACCGCTTGCAGGACGCCTTCCTTGATGACGTACTGAACGTGCACCTCGGAGTCATCCGGTGAAACCCCGGCCGACGGTGTTGTCGGCACGGCTGTTACCGGCAACGCAACCGGCGGAGTTGTATTCTCAATCGCGCTTGGAGAAGGTGCGGCAGGCGCGGGCGCTTCCACATTCACGAACTCGGCCGCGATCCAGCCAGTGCAATGCGCCGTTGGCTTGATCTCGCTCCATTCGCCCTGCGTCTTGATAATCTGGACTTGCTCGCCCTTCACCAGTTTGCCGATGTCCTTAAAACTGGACCCGGGCCCGCAACGGATATTCACCGCATCGGCCGTTGCCACGCCGTCTTTGACCATCTTCGTAAGGACGAAGCATTTCGCCGAAGCGGGCAGCGTCACACGCAACCACTCCATCGATTTCGCGCCGTCACCAACGGCCTTGCGCTCCAAGACCTCCAGCGCATCGCCTTTGTTTACCTGCGCCACCACTTCAGCATTCCGGCTGGCGCGGGCGCGAATGTTAACCTTGTCCTTGAGAACCGTGCCCTGTCCGCTGCCGGCGGGTGGTGCTGCCGGCGGCGCCTCGGCAAGGATCGAGTCGGCCCGTGCCGCGTGGGCGGCCAACATCGTTGCGCCGGCAAACAGTGCGCTAATCGCCAGCAGGTGAAATCCGCATAAGCTTGTGTACTTCTTCATTTGTAAGATACCTCCATTGACCTGTTTTCAAATCCCCCAATTTCACTCTATCAATTGACAGCCGCGTCAATCGCGCGACCGGATGACCGATCGCCGCCATCATGCGGCGAATCTGACGCTTTTTTCCTTCGCGAAGGACCATCTGCAATTCGGTGGTCTTGCTTCGGGACCGCACCTGAGACACTTTCTCGGCGCGGAGTAGTTCGCCTTCACTTTGGATCCCCTCAAGCAAACAACGCGTCTGCTCGCCCTTAAATTCGCCCTCCACTTCCACCAGGTACGTTTTCGGCATTTTGTAGCGCGGATGCGTGAGTCGCAAGCTAAAATTGCCGTCGTTCGTGAGAAACAACAGCCCTTCCGTGTCCTGATCGAGGCGGCCCACCGTGTACAGACGCGGCAACGAAGACGGCAGCAGATCCAGCACGCGCTTCCGGCCATGCGTGTCGTGGCTGGTGCAAACAACCCCTGCCGGCTTGTTCAACGCGATGTAGATCTTGCGCTGGGTGGCAACGGGCATGGATCCGACCGTCACCCGATCAGTCGCAGGGTCAATTCGGGTACCGAGAGCGGTGACGACACGGCCGTTGACGGAGATTCTGCCCTGCTGAATGAGTTGTTCGCAATGACGCCGCGAACCGACGCCCGCCTCCGCCAGAAACTTTTGCAGGCGAACGAGCATCTGCAGGCCGGATGCTACTCGGGCTTGGTCTTCGGCAGGCCGAACACGCGCTGGCCGTCTTTCCAGCGTCCTTGCCTCTTCAATACTTCGAC
>CAZAQZ010000022.1:8923-15083 GCA_964487175.1 uncultured Verrucomicrobiota bacterium
ACGCGCTCGAACCGCTTCAAAACGTTGCGCCGCGCCTGGATTTTATTGGCCGATTTCAGACTCGAATGTTGTGACATGGTACCGCCCTACGATTGTTTTGTTACGACTTCTTTGCTTGTTTCAGTTTGTCCAGCCTGTTCGCCGCATCCTTCTGGAACTCAGAATTCTTACCAGAACTGAGGTACTTTTCAAAATGTTTTATTGCTTCATCTGGTTTGGTTTCCTCATACAGCAACCCCAGCTTGTAGTGCACAATGGCATAATCCGGCTGCATATCCAACGCTTTACCATAGGCTTGCGCCGCTTTATCGACGTTCTTTAGCTGTCGATAGGCGTCCCCAATCCCGCTGTAGGCGGGCGCATACTTCCAGTCCTTTTGAATGGCTTTGTTGTAATACACCAGTGCCACATCGGGCTGTTTCTCCGCCAGGTAAACATCGCCCATCGCGTTGTTGTAATAGGAAACCGACGGGTCATCATCGAGGGATTTCTGAAGCAGAAGCTTGGCATCCGTGGTTCGCCCCCGCGCGAGGTACAGGCACCCCAGACTGTAATAGGCGTCTCCAGTTGGACGACCGGCGTCCTCCTCGATTTTTAAAAATGTCTCGAGGTGCTGCTGCGCGTCGTCCATTCTGCCTTGCTCTTCCAGCAACACACCCAGATTGTGATGCGCGCGCCCGAATTTCGGATTGGCCGCAAGACCCTTCTCGTACGCAATCTCCGCCTCGGTCTTCCTGCCGCCTTCGTCGTACAAGACCCCCAATTGCGTCCACGCGTCGGCGTCGTCTGGTTTAATCTCGAGATACCGCTTGTACGTGTCGATCGCCTCACCTTTCTGATTCAGTCCGTCACAGGCGATTGCCAGATTGTAAAGCGCGTCGAGATGGCGCGGGTAAATCTTCAGGGCCTTCTGGTATTCCGTTTTCGCGCGCGCCAGCGAGCCGTCCTTTTCAAATCTGTTTCCGCGTTCGACAAACGTGTTCGCCTCCGCGACCGCGTGCCTGTCACTTTCGCTAAGTTGCGCCGCTTCCTGCGCCAGCGCAACCGTGCCCAACACCAGGCCGAAAACCAGCCCGCACACGCTACTTGCCTTGATCGCTCTTCTCATCCTTGTCCCCCAACTTGTCCAGCGCCTGCTGGGCGCTCTTGACTGTGCCGCTGTTTGGAAATTCGCGCACCAATTGCTCCAATGCGGCACGCCCCTTGTCCTTCTGGCCCATTGCCAGCGCGCTGAGACCCAGACAATATAACGCCTTGTCCTTGTCTTTGAAACCCGGCCATTTTTCCACCACGTGCTCAAACGCGTACATCGCCTGCGCGTACTGGCCTCGCTTGCCCAGGGCAAACCCCAGCGCAAACGTCGCATCGTCCGTGAACCCGTATTGATTGTTCTCGTCGTGGTCGACGACGTTTCGCAAATGCGGTTCCGCCAAATCTTCGCGTCCCTCTTCCAGATACGTTTCTGCCACGCGCCAATTGGCCTGAACGTCCGCCGGATTCTTCAGAGCCAGCCGGTGCGCCTCGCGAAACGTCAGCTTGCTGCGGCGCGCCTCCTCCAATTTTGCCATCAACGCGGGTTTATCCACCAGCCCTGTGATGCGCGACATTTCGTTTCCTTCGCCGTCCAAAAACAAAATCGTCGGCGCGCCCCGCACATCGAACTTGCGCGCCGTGTCCGTGTCCTCTCCCGCATTCACACGCACGCAAATAAATTTCTCCGCTTCGTCGAGCACTGCGCGGTCCGAAAACAATCCCTCCTCCAATTTCCTGCAGAAGTCCGAATCCCGGACGAAGAAGTAGGCCAGTACCGGCTTGTTCAATGCGCGCGCCTGCTTGAACGCGTCCGGCAGCGTCCCTGCCCAATGTGGCATCAACTGCAGTTTTTCCGCCGCCTCGTTGGCCGCTTCCTTCACCGAATCTGATTCATCCGACTTGGCGGCTTCTTGCAGCCACGGAACCGCTTCCGCTCGCCCGCTCTGGCCGAGCGCCACCGCCGCTGACCAGCGCACGGTCGAGTTGTCGTCCTTCAGCCGCGCGTGAACACGCTCCAAATCCTCGTCGGCGATGCTGACCTGCAATAATCCGACCACCGCCATCTGTCGTTGCTCAGGGTTGTCCGACCCGATCATCTTGCGGAACTGCTCCATCGCACGCGATCCGCCGACCGCCGCCAACTGATCTGCCGCTTCCGCGCGTTCCTCGTCGTTCGTGCTGCCGAGTTGTTTGACGAGATCGTCAAAGCGGTCCGCCCGCGCCGTTGAAACGCACAAGGCCATGGCTGCGATGACAGCCAAAGTTTTCACAGACTTGCGTATCCAGTTCAAATAATTCCTCTCTCCTTGCACGACCGGCAGAAAGATCACTTCGGGCATCTCATAACTGTGGGCCGATTTGATCACCCGTGTCACTGAGTTTTTTCGCTCCCCGGTGGTCTTGATTAAGAGCAAACACTCCCTGGCTTTTTCCATCTTCCCCTGCCACCAGTAATGAGACTCCAATCGGCCCAAAATGTTCACGCAGGCGGCCAGTTTCTTTGACAACACCAGCTTCGCCAGTTTCCGCGCCTCAGCACGAGACGAACACGTTACCATACCCACTACGAATTCGCTCATGCCATCTCTCGTGTCAGACGCCGGCTTCCGGGCGAAATCTTGCCATCCACAATCCCGATCACTTCGGCCAGTTTCCGGATGATAAAATCCGCCTGCTTCGCCCAATCAGGAGTCTCCCCGTCTTCGAGAAGAATCGCGCACGGCGTGCCGGCGTTTTTGGCGCACAACGCGTCCCATTTATAGTCGCCCACCATCAGCACTTCGTCCGGCTTGGCGCCCCAGCGTTTCGCGATCTGCCAGATCGGCTCTGGCGCGGGTTTGTGCGGCCCGTCTTCGCGTGTAATCTCGATATCGAACTTCACCTTCAGCTTGCCGCAGATGCCATCGACAGATTTGCGCGTATTGCGCGTCAACAGAGCCGTCGGCAGCTTGCGTTTGGCCAGCGCGTTCAGTACCGCGCGCGCCCCTTTGTTCAGTTTCGCGTTCGCGACGCCTTGCTCTTCGAATCTCAACAATAACCCTTGGATACGCTCGTGTTCCGGACCCGTCACCGAACGCAGATAATCCAACATGTCTGCGTCGCCGATGTTCGCCTCCTCACGGATCTTGTCGAACTCGAAATACGGCGCGGTGATCGTGCCATCCATGTCAAATATGACGCCCTTGATTCCCATAGATTTCGGGCGGCCATTAACGCACATTCCGCCACAAAATCAATGCGGGAATAACGCCTACCACGTATAGCGCACGGTGTAGGTGATGACTTGCTCGGCGTCCTTGTCCACGTTGGCGTGGAAGTGGATGGTGCTGGAGTCGTACTTGTCATACTTCTGGCTGGATTGCGTGATTTCCCAGTTGTTCCAGCGATAGAGAGGTTCCTTGACGAGGACTTCGACCGGCACGTCCTTGTGATTGCGGACACGAATCTCAAAGCTCTCGATCATGACGTGGCCACCAACATCGACGTGGAAGTCGGTGCGCTTGCGTTCCCCGACGATGTCGAATGCGTCGCCGATATGCAGTCGAACCGTCTCGTCCTTCGGCGTGTGGTCAATCTGATCTTCGCCAATGAATTCCAGTGAATTGTCGGCCGGATCGCGCTTATAGAGGCGGACTTTGCCCTTGGGCAATGCCATACCCATGTGATTCTCCTTGGAATTCTTCAGTTCGATGATGACATTGACCTTCTTGTTGCCCTCCTCGCTGCCGTAGCCCGCATCGGTAATAAGTCCGCCATACCAGCGATACTGCGGCGCACCTTCGTAGAGAAACACTTTCTTCACGGGCACGTCCGCCGTCCGGAGCAATTCGATTTGCTTGGTCTGGTTGTCCGCAACGGTGGCGGGACGGCCTAATGTGTAGAGGTGATACTCAAAGAACGCTTTCTCTGCGAATCCCGACTCATCAATTGCCGCTTTGGCCCGTGCCCCGGCGAAGCCTGCCATTGCGACCGCTTGCGGCTGCACCTTTCTCACATCTCCGGCAATCAGCTTTAACTTCGCATCCTTGTACGTCGCGCCGGATTGATTGTTGATCGTCACCCAGCCGCTCAGATCGAGTTTCGTGTCATCGCCGTTGAGCACCGTGTTGTAGTCCGACTGCCAGTTGATGCCCCCGGTTTGATAGGCCACTTCAATCAATTGATCACCCGGTTTCTCAGTCTCCAGTTTCCAAACCAGCGTTGGTTTGCTGATCAGTCCGTCAGGCAAGGCGCTGAACTCGATGTCCTTCACGTTGTCTCCACGCTGCACCATCACAAGGTCGGCTTTGTCACCAGACTGGTGGATGACGAGCTGGTTGGCGTCGAAGCTGAGCAAGTTGCCCGAGTATCGCGAACCGTCCTTCGTGAGCACGGTCAGCGGCTTGTCGATGTACTTCTGAAGAAGCTTGTCCGCTGAGACGAGGTCGTACTCATAGTTTTGCTCCAGCACCGTGGCATCGGGATCGGTGAGTGATTTAAAACTGACGCTGGTCCCGTCAATCTGCGCCGCGACATCGCTGAACCGGATGGTGCCGAGCTTTTCCTCGACGTTGACCTTGCGCCGCTCGCGGACGACGCCGAAGTCTTGGTTGTAAATGGTGAGCGCCACGCCTTCGTCCTGTTGCTCCTGTCGAGTAGTCGCAGCCGGTTTGTCGGCGGCAAAAGTTGCCCGGGCCAGTGTGAGGGCGGCAAAAACTGTCAATAATCTGTGTCCGTTCTTCATGGTTGGTCTCCTGTTCTGAGTGTCGGACACCGAAAGCCTACTAAAGTTCCCAAAGTTCGGCAATTCTCAGCACCGGGCTTCCAAATTGCTATAAAAGGCCTATTATTCCCATGGAACCGATGGCTTGCTTCAAATACGACGTTGTCATCGTGGGCGCAGGGCCTGCCGGTATCACCGCCGCCATCTCGCTGGCGAGGGCAAACATCCCCGTCCTGGTCGTCGAGGGCGGTGTATTTCCCGGCGCGGAGAACTGGTCGGGGGCGGTCTATTTCACCGAGAACCTCGCTCAGCCCGATGTGCTCGGCGAAAAAGCAGTCCTGGAATCCGCCTACGAACGGCCTGTCACCAAACGCGGTTTCTATATCTATAATGGCCACACGATGGCCGGGCTGAATTACCGCAATTCGTCCACGTTTGCCAACTGCTATACCGTATTGCGTCCGACCTATGATCACTATCTGGCCGAACTGGCCAAATCGTTCGGGGCAACCATTTTGAACGAAACGACCGTGGACGGACTGCTGCGCGATGAGAAGAACCGCATCATCGGTGTCCATACTGACCGTGGTTCCATCTACGCCGACGTGGTGTTTCTCGCTGAAGGGGATGCGTCGCATCTCGTCACCAAGGAAGGCTACGAACGCTGCAAGGAACCCGGCGCACCACACTTCCTGCAAGGCATTGCCGAGGTCATCGAGCTTGCGCCCGAACAGATCGAGCGCACCTTCGATTTGCCCCGCGGTGAAGGCGCCGCGTTCGAAGTGCTGCTCCGCAATGGCACCATCCACAATCGCACCGCCCAGCTCAATATGGGCGGATTCATCTACACCAACAAATCCAGTGTCTCACTGGGTCTGGTGATGCCGCTGGACAATCTCGCCCGCGAATTCGGCGGAGACCACAATCGCCTAATGGAATGGTTTAAATCCCTTCCCGAAATCCAACGCTGGGCTGGCAGCGCGCGTTCGATCGCCTACGGCGCGAAAATCATCCGTGGCGGCGGATTCCGGGAACTGCCACAACTGGTGGACGACGGTCTCGCGCTCGGCGGCGCCTGCACCGGCATCGGCATCGATTTCCCCTACCCCAATTTCACCGGTCCTGCCACGGCGATGGGACGATTGTTCGCCAATGCTGTGAAGGGAATTCGCGGGGGCGATGGAAATTATTCACGGCAACATCTTGAACAACTCTACGAAGCGCGGCTTCGCCAGACGCACTATTTTAAGAACGTCGAGTTCCTGAAGGATTGGCCGCACTACGTCGAACATACCCGCGTCTTTTTCGGTCGCGCGGCCGATTTGGCGACGGGCTCGCTCTACGTCGCCTCGAACGACTCGCTTAGCATGGGTCAAAAACTCTGGCAACTGGCGAAATTCGTCCGCGAAACTCTTCCACCGAAGC
>CAZAQZ010000023.1:0-14823 GCA_964487175.1 uncultured Verrucomicrobiota bacterium
CTACCTCTACCCATTGATATTTCTTGTATTGCTGCTCTTGATCGAGCAATCGGAAGGGAATGGGATAAAGACGAATCCAGGTACCATCCTCGCGAAAGCCCGCGGTGCAGGCCAGTTCCTTGTATTTTTCGGAGATGGTGGGGTAGGTTTTGACGGTGATCAGGACCTTCTCTTTCGCCATTCTCTTCACCGGAGTTCAGATGTGATGAATGTCATACTTCCAGTCCGGGAACGCTGACATTGCATTCGCAACCCGCTCTCGGTGACACATCCGGACATTTGCCTCGAAGCAGGTGACCGCGACGCGCTTGTCTTTGAGGAAGAGGTTGAATAGGTCGTGCAGCGCCTTTCCGTTTTGCTTTAGTTCATGCCTTTCGTAAGAATTGAACAGGCGGTCGTAATCATCCTGGGCATTCAACCCCTGCCTTCTCTCTGACGCGATACCAAGCTCCGGGAAATGCACATAACCGATTCCGAGTTTCCTGACGGTATCTGAGAGCGTCTTTTTGGAGAAGCCATACTTGCGGCTTAGGGGATTGCGTCGCACGTCTACGAGCGTCTTGACGTTATTTTTGATGAGGCGATTCACGTAGCCCTCAAGAGAAGATCCTTCGTAGCCGATGGTAAACAAGCAGGCGGCAGCAGCAACGGGAAGCGCAGCCGTAATCGCGCTCATTTCCTGATCATTCATGATCTTCGCGGCACGTTCGCTCTTGATTGCGTAGTAAGGGTATCGGCGATAAACGTCCTGCAGAAGCTTCGTGCCGTGCAGGTGCGAGTATTTGGCGTAGCAACGGCGAAATGCTACATCGTCGAACAAGCCTTTTGTCGAGAACCCTTCCTGTAATTGCCAGTCTTCAGTATCGGCCAAAGCGCCAATCTCGACGAGGCGGCGCTTGTCCGCGTAGGACTGGAACGAAAAGCTACCAAATCGATAAGGCACGAATTCGAAGGACGGTTCCTGCTCAAACTCCGTCGTGAACAGGAACAAGTATTTCTGGAAGTCCGTGCTGTGTAAATGCCCGCCAAAGGCGCTGAGCAGTCCAATGAGCGTTTTCTGACGGTAATTAATCATAACGTTCGGTTTGCAACACCATTTAGGTATAGCTTAGCTGCGGGAGCGACTTGAAGGAAGGACTTCGCGCGAAAGCGCACCTTACTAGCCATCCGATTAGGCGGGTGGCTCATCGACCGACGTTCGACTCGCGGTGGCTTATGACGCTGTTCAATCCTCCGCCTCTGCTCTCCGCGCCGCCGGTATCGAGTCCTCCGGGGAAACAACGAACATTACCGCACCATTGAGCACCCGAGCACTTCGTGAATCCGGAAAGGAAACCGATTCGCACTCTCGGCACTTTGCGTCGCAAGCGCAACGCCGGTGCCTACGATGATTACGGGCTCGTTTCCCAGGACGAGGCGGGTTTTGCGGGCAAACTCGCAGTCGCAAGCAGGCCGAAAACTGGATTAGGAAGCACCATCCGGACAAGATCGCTTAAGTCGAGGGGAACGCCTTTCAAAGTCTCGGGAGAGAACAGCAAGTTTTTCGCAACATAAACGTTCTGCTCTTATCATGGATACGAATCAGAGGATGGATTTCACGTGAAGGCTTCGAAGCCCCAGCTCATCCACTGCTCGATGTACTTGTCGAAATGGGTTTTGGGCGTCGAGAGCAGGACGAGATCCTTGGCGCGGGTCATCGCCACGTAAGCAAGCCGCCGGTCTTCATTATTTTCGTTGGCAACGATTGCGGTGACGACGGAATTCCAGAATTTTGCGCTGCCGATCACCAGGACGGCACCGATGCTCTCCCCCTTTACCTGGTGGATGGTGTCGTGCCGGATGTTGGGAAAGAGCTTTTGCTCCTCAAAGAGCGGGAGCAGCAATTGCTGTTGCTCAAGCCCACGCTTTTGGATCTTCTTGCCCAGGTTCTCCACTGCTGGAGCACCCAGGCTTTCGATGAGAGCTGCCAAGCGGTCCTTCATTGTGCCCACCCACAAATCTCCAGTCAGATTGACCGGGGGTAGGCCCTTCTCACTCTTCACAAATTTCCAAACCGTTTCTCTCACGCGCTCTGCCAATGCGGAGTCCGGTGCCTCATCGATCTTAGCCCACTCTTCATCACCCCAGATCAGATCCCGCAACACCTCTTCCACGCCTTGGAATGCCGTTTTGTAATCTCTCCGGCAGTCTCGGTAAAACGCGCTCTCCGCAAGCCGTTTGGTCTTGCCTTCGAGATTTGCGTAGTTCACCTGGCCGCGCACCGATTGCAGGTGATCATTGCCTCGGCAGATGATGGCGCTCTCTGGGTCCGGAATCTGCGCCAGACCGAGCAGCCTTCGGAAGGCGCCGATGCTTTCGCTGAAGTCCTCATTTCTTTCCCGAAAAATGAATGGACGTCGATGCGGGCCTCCGGCGTCCCCGCGTCCGGTAAAGGCTCGATTGGTTCCGAGGCTCCTCACGGCTGCCGCAATCGGGTCGTTACAGCGGAAAGATTTGTCCAACGGCCTTTCCGGAATCTGCCACTCCTCCTTCAGTTCCGACAGACTGTTCGCATCCGCCATGGCAAAAGAGTAGATGCACTGATCGGGATCGCCGACCAAGGTCATCGAGCTTCCTGCTTTCCTCAGCTTGCCAAGTAGCCGTAACAACCAGACGTTGGTGTCCTGCGCTTCATCGACAATAACCTCCGGGAAGCGTAAAGCCAGACGAGCGGTGATGTGTGGCTTTTCCGCCAGGATACGATTGGCCCAGTAGGCTCGCTGCGCGTGGGTATAGAACCCGAGTCTCAATAGCTCGGTCGTTGCTGCTGCCGCCTTCGTCTTATCCAGAAGCTTATTGCCGTATTCACCAGCTCGGAAGACGAGTTGATTTGACTCGATCGCCGGAACGATATCCCACGCATAAACGGGCATCTTCTTGTGGCCATTCTCGATCCAGCACTGGAGCTTCACATTTTTTCGATCGCCAGGCCGCGGACCGCGATAGAGTATGGGCCGGGTCTTGGCGCCGGTCAACAGATGGCCGAAAGGCGCCAGAATAAACCTTTCGACGAATGCATCGAAGGTACCGAGATAGTTCGGATCTTGCAGGAGCTGTCTCTGTCCAAGCCTTGCGGCAGCATCCTGGAATTCCCGGATGGCAACGTTGGTGAAGGATAACAGTGCGATCCCTCCTACTGGATGGGGCCACGAAGCCGCCCGCCAGATGAATCGCCGGCATGCCGTCCAGGTCTTTCCGCTGCCGGGAGCCGCCCGCAGAAGATACTCGAGTTCCGAGGCGAAGATGGCGGCCCGCTGCTGATACGTGGGGGGCAGCGCCTGGGACAGCAAAGCAGAGCGAAGCCCTTCAAGCTCCAACCGAGCCTCCCGATGGAATAGCTCCGAGAAACTCAAGCGCCTTTCGGATGTACTCCGGCACATCCTCTGCTTTCAGCGTCGAGCCTTCGAGGAGCAGTGACAGTTCCTGCGCAAAGCTTCCCTTCGACACGTCGGTCTCTTTGAACTGCTTCAAAAAAGCATCCGCCTTCTCATCCGTGGTAGGCGCAGAAGCAATGGCGTTTCGCAGGGCCTTGCCGGTGACGGGATGCAGGGTTTCAAAAGCATTCAGCATCAAATCCAGCATCTTGGGAGAGCGAGCGAGCTCGTGCTCGAAGGTGATGGCGCCATACTCAACGTGGAGATTCGCGATCGACGTCTCCTGGGACTTCAGTCCCTTGGCCGTAGCCGAGGCCTCCCCTCCGACAGCTTTGGCATCCCCATCGGTCAAAATCGCGACGGGGATGGCCAGCTTGCCGGGCCCGAAAAGCGGCAAAAACGCATTGAAGTTGATTCCGTCGGCATTGACCACTGTGACCGCAGACTTCTTGAGCGATCCACCTGCCAATCTGGCCAACACCGGCATCAGCAGGGCTTCGGCAATTCCCTCGACCATCAGCACCCGGCGCGCAAAGAAAAGCTCTGCGCGGGTTGCATCGAGGAAACGCTCGAGCTTTTTCTTAAGCGTTCGTGCATCCTTCTCGTCATGGGCGAGCTTCAGCGCAGAGATCGAAATCGATGAAATCTTGGACTTGGTTTCGTGAACAGCCACAATGGAATCCACGGGCGCCTGACTGGCCAGAATCGGAGAGTGACTGCTGGTGATGATCTGGACTGGATCGTCTGCGGATTCGGTCTCCTGCTTGAGATGCGAGAGCAGGAGGAGCTGCAACTGGGGATGAAGGTGCGCTTCAGGTTCCTCGATCAGGATGCACCGGAAAGCAAACTGCGGGCTTTTGCGAAGCGTCCCGAGGGTCGCGGCGGTGAAGATCAGATTGTTGTAGCCGAGGCCATTCAGAGTGAACGGCAGGCCTGCAATCAAAGGTTGCAAACCGGCGATGATGCGCTGGAAGTTCGGATCCGCAAAAACGAGATCGGTTTGCTGCGATAATTCGTTTCCGGCGATTTTCAACATCTGCTCGTTAATTTCGTAGCGTGCACCCTCGATCGGTTTGAGAACCCGGATCTCGTCGTTTGCCTTCTTGACGATCTCTTCGAACTCTCCGCGCTGCTCCTTCTGGGTCAGAGAATTTACCAGCCGGGAGATCTGCGAGGTCCGCCCCGGGCGAAGCCCCGACGCCGGGTCGCGCAGTGGCTGAAGATAGATGGTGGCGAGCCGGTCGTAGAAGTTCGAGGGTAACGATCCGCCTTCCGTTTCTCCACCCCACATCTTCACATTGGCCCTGCGGGTATCCTTGTTGAATTCGACACGTGCATTGATGCGAATCTCGAACTTTCCTTCCCCAATGTCGACCAGACACTCCTGGCAGTGGGCCTCCTCGATGTCAGTCGTCTCACAGAATACGCAGGAGATCTCGATCGGCGCGAAATCGGTGCCATCGCGGAAGTCATCTTCGGTGATCCGCAGCGCATCGAGATCGCGCCCCGGCATCAGCATCAAGCGCAGAGCATCAATAATAGTAGTCTTGCCGGTGTTGTTTTCGCCGACGATGACGCTGAGCCCTTTAGGAAAAGCAACGATCAGGTGTTCAATCTTGCGAAAATTCTTAATTTGCAGCTCTCGAATGCGCACTGGTGGCCCCGCGTGAGTAGAAACGCATCAACCGGATCTACCATTGTCCCACGTTCTAGGTTTCGGCACGTTGAAGGAACCCGCGTCACGACTGGCAAAATCGTGGTATTGCGGGCGTTGCTACGAATGCTCAAAGATTACTGTTTGTCACTTTTGCCCCCTTCCCTGCTCTGGAAACAAGTGAGGAAGCTGCTTTCGGAAACATCTGCCTGGCAAGCTGTTCTGTTGCCGTCACGCCCGTACAACTTCTAACTTGAAACTTATAACTGCCTCTGAGTCACTTCACAAAGACGGACTGGTTCCAGATTTCGATGATATTGACTAATGGCAAGCGGCTAGTGGCCAGAATCTAATTTGGAACTATCGCCTTCGACGAGCTTGGAGATCTTCATGGGATTCAACGATCATTCGTATTCCAGCAGCGAGGATTTGCCTCCCGAGGCCGGCAACTTCAATGAGCACCCTTTTGATCCTGACGACGATTGGATCAAGGGCGCACCGGAAGAACAGCAGATCGAGGCGATGCGGCGCTGGTTCCATGCGCGGTTTGAGGATCCGTCCAACCAAACCCCCTACGACGGCGGAGAGGGCGGTTTCCAGTTCGTTTGGGGAGGCCCATACGACCCCAACGACGAGATTCAAAATCGCTTCGGCTCGCTCGTCGAGTATGAGGTCATGGAGAAGCTCATCCAGGAACTCTGGCAGGAGGTCGGCGATGAGTGGGCTCCGATCGAACACGAAGGCCTGGACTACGACGAAGAACTCTCCTTCCGCGTAGTCAGCCGCGACGACCCGATTCGCTTTCTCGAGGCCCGCCTAAAGCAGATCGACGAAGTGCTGGATTTGAACGCTGATCGGCATACGTCAGAGCTTGTCCATCAGATGGTTCACAGCTCGCTGATCGCGGCGCTGGAAGCTTTCCTGGCCGACACAATGGTTTTCTGGGTGCGCACCAACAAGGGCGTACTGCGTCAATTCACCTCAAAGAACAAGGACTTTCAGGGCAGGCAGCTGACGCTCGATCAGCTCTTTGATCGACTCGACAAGCTTGAGAACGAAGTAGAGATTTACCTTCAAGAGATGCTCTGGCACCGCCTCGACAAGATCCGGCCGATGATGATGGCCGGGCTAGGAATCAACTTTCCCGATATCGGACCTCTGATGAAGGAGGTCGTGGTCCGGCACGACATTGTGCATCGTGCGGGACGCACCCGGGACGGAGATCTGGTTTCTCTCTCTCCTTCGGACGTGCGCCGGGTCCGGGACGAGGTTCGCCGCTTTGCCCAATCAATCTACGCCGAACTCGAGAAGCGTTTCACCCGATCCGCTGAGCCGGAAGACCTCTGATTTCGCGGGTTCCCATGTCGCGCACTGGGCGTCTTAGATGCGACTGGAAAGGGACCAGTGAGATACTGCATCAATGCCGACAACGTTGAAATACGAAGTTGAGTGCTCAGATTGTGCTTTCACTGGAACCTTGCGCTCTGAAGAACCGTACGTTCGGCCTCCCATGACGATCACAGGCCGAGTCATCTTGCACGGAGTGAAATGTCCCCATTGCGGTCAGGAAAAGCTTTCAGCGCCCGGCGGCCGATATGAACAGAATGCCGAGGGTGTTTACGAACGGGTTGGCGATCCGATTCAAGAGAATACGAAATAGTGACTGAAATCCATTCGGCTCGCCGGGCGGTCGAGGTCCCGCAGACTGCTTGTTTGACATACGTCAAGCTGGGAATTGAAGCCCGTCGATGCTTCCGCCATCTTCCAACATGAAAATGCGGCACATCTACGGCACACAAGGCCGCTGCCTTCAGCGGTCGGAGACGCGATGGAAGGCTGACTCAGGTTCAGCCACTGGGCCCCGACCGAGGCGGGTTTGTGGGAACGTTGACTTTGCTGAACTGCACTGGAAGTCATTTCTTCTTCGCAGACACCTTACTCTGCAATTTCTTCCTAAGTTCCTCGGATCCGATGAGTTTTACGACATTCAGTAGCTTGTGCTGCGGGGTGTCGAGGAATCCGGTAGAAAATGGCTCGAGCTCTATTCCTTTAAGCTCAGGCCTAAACCTGAAAGTGTGATAGGCATTCTCAAAATCTTCCAGATTCAGGCATGAACTTCCTCCTGCGGTAGACAAGACCTCCTCCAAGAGGTTCGCGAGGAGGCGCATGATGCCCCCCGTTGCGCAGTACAGCCGAAAGTCGAACTTCAGCTTGGTGTTGTTGAGGTCCGGGAAGCTCTGCCCAGCTGCTTCAATCTGTTCCTTGAACTGCTCGAGACAGAAGATAAATTCCGCACGGTGATCTTTCTTGTTCCAGTCGAAACGGGGTAAATGAATATGCCCGCGGACTCTGGTGACCAACTGCTTATTGCTTGCGACAACGGCTTCGAGCTCATCGGCAAGGCCAGAAAGCACCATCAAGCACGGCGTGCTATCGTGCAGCACCTTAAATATGTCGTCCACGTGGTGTTTCGTTTTGAGGGTAGTACGGTCGGTAAGATGCTGGAGCTCCTCGATTGCAAGGATCTCAGTTTTGCACTCCTTGAGCGCAGCGAGAGTCCTTCGCTTCAGGTCTGACGCTGTGTCGTTGCTCTTGATATCCGTGATCTCATATAGTCTTAGGATCTCCGCATATAGACCCTTGGGAGTGGGGTTAGGTGGCATTTGAGGAACTGCGGCTTTCAATTCAATTCCTTCGCCCGTTCGAACTGGTTCTGGCACTTCTTGATAGGTGTCAACGAGGAAAGTCTCTAGCAGGAAGGACTTTCCAGCGCCGGTATCACCGGAAAGCAGAAGTAAATGGGAGATCCCGGTACTACGAACGAGCGCTAGGTGTCGTGTGAGGGTTGTGAGGCCCTCGGCGAAGTATCGATGCGGAGCGACAATTCTTCCAACGACTAGCGCTGCAGGACAAAATGGACTCATGAGGTCTTCTTTCTCGGGAGCACAAAGCTCGGAATCTCCGAACGCACAGGTTTCGGCTGCTCGTAGAGATCGGCCGCCTGTTGATTTAATTCCATCTGCTGTTGTTCTGATGGACTATCTGTGACCGCGGCAATGTCGGCAGTTTCGCCGGCATCAACATGTCGTGCCATACTGCGCCTGCCAAACTTAGCGGTCAGATCGTATAGGAAAATCTGGCGTACTTCTTCCTTGGCCTGTTGCCAGCCTGCAACGCCCTCTTGAAGATTCTTTTGGCGTTGATACTTCTGAAATTGTTGATGCTGCCAAAGAGTTAGACCATCGGCGTAGGTAAAGGAGTTGGCCTCAACCTCGGCCTCGATGATTTCATCTTTCCAGAAGACATAGATTTTGCCGAGGTTATCCTCGTTGACGCTGATCTCAACCTCCAGCTTTGCACCGTGTTGTATGCGGAGGTAGCGGAGGGCCTCCGAAGTGTACACGAGGTTGTGCATGTTTATTGCATCGTGTCGCAGTGTGCGCTCGTAACGGCGCCCCATAACGGCCTCGAGGAATTTCGCATCGTCTGGCACTCTACGTATATCTGCGCGTATTTCCTTTTCCCAAAGCGTCATCGGCGCGATACCGAGAGTGCGGTGGGGTCTTTGATGGTATACGTCCGCCACCCACTTCCGAATCCCAAGCCGAACGGTCGAGAGGCGAATGGTTGCCAGCTTCTTAGGGTTATAGTCGCCCTTTTCAAAGATGTTGCGAAATGTTGTCCCTGGGGTTTGGTGAGAGATTTCTTCGTTAAGCGTGCGCAAGAAGCGCTCGATCTCGGCCTTGTACCAAGGACGACGTCTGGGGCAGTAGATAATCTTTCGGACGCCCACACGTCCGCAGCCTTCAATTGCCTGTTGAGAATGTTCCTCAAGCCCGTTATCCCATTTGATAGACCGGCCGATCCCGTAGGGCATCTCGTTTTCGATCTCGGGATACAGCGATGCGTAGTAGTTCTTTGGTAGGAAGGCGTCTTTAAGGCAATGTGCAATCGACAGCCCCGACGGATTAGAGAACCCGATGTAGAGCCCGAGAATGCATCGAGTTCGTGTGTCAAGGCACACAGTGATCCAGGGCCGACCTAGCGGTAGTCCCGTTTCGTCGTCAACGACGAATAGATCCAAGACTGTATGGTCCAGTTGGATCTCCTCTAAAGGTTGGGACGGCAAATCGCGCCCGATTACGAAGCGAAAATGACGAATAGCGGCATCCATTCCATAGCGCGCTGCGTGCCGATCGAAAGCAGGGATCTCATGGATTAGGCGTTGGATGAGCCGTCTCGACGGGGTTAGGAGCTTAATGCGCTCTGGAGGTTTGACGAATGGATCGGCCGCCTGCTGCTCTTTCAGAGTACGTTCGTATTCCTCGTCCAGCCGCCGTTGTTCGTCTTCAACCCAAAGCTTCGCGGCCTCCCACGTGGAGTCCACCGTGCCTCGCTCTCTGATTAGGTATCTTTCATTGATCGCCTGATCGCATAGCCCGAGGACGATTGGGCCGTACATATCGTCGCGGTCACGGCAACCACGATTCTTGTCCAAGAGGAAGGCCTCGTCCTCGCCATGGTCGTAAAAGCGGCGCGCCCAGCGATAGACGCTGATCCATCCGAACCTTTTGCGAGATCTGAGCAGCTTCCTCCAAGACCTCTCAAAGATGTGCCGCATCTCAGGGTCATCTAGTCCCTCTAGGGTCCGCACCTTCTCATTCTTGAGAGCATCCCAGGTGTCATTGATCTTCTCCTGCCATTTCCCTTCGGTGATTGGAACGCCTTGAACGGTTCGAACGAACGCAAGGCGTAGTTTGATGAGCGCGCGCTGCTGCGGGGTGAAATGACGTACGACAACGGGCGCCCATGCAGCATCGGACTTTCCGAAGTCAAAGGTCATTCTGAATTTGCAAAGAAGATCGAGCAGACGTTTCTCGGATTTCATGGACGGAGATCCGTCGCTGAGATCTTCTAGAAGCCAGTCACCATCTTCCGTCTTCTTGACAAGCCGAAACCGCCGATCATCGATTTTGATCCGAGCGTCTCGAGTGAATGTACCGAATCCCATTAACGACCTCCATTGCGCAGATAGAAGCGCGTGTTGGGCACCAAGGGTGTTGCCAGATCGAAAGAGAGAACGCCTTCAATAAAGAGGCGACACAGTATTTCGCGCCCAAATCGGCCGAATCTGCCATTGAAAGCGTCCATCCACATGACGCCGCCTTCGTTCTCGCATGTCTGGGTGATCAGTTCCCGTTCGTACAACGTGACTGGCCGACCGGAGAAGTGAATGAGTATGCTGCGATTGGAGCGCTGAGGTTCCTTCTTGTAGTCCTCAACAATACGGAGACTGTAGCGAAAGCCGAGAGCAGGGAGGCAACGGGTCATCAGCGCGGTTCGCGCGTCAACCTCCGCCGTCACGAAGCGCCTGAGCTTTATCTCAATCAGTTCTTCTAGGCCCACGTGCGGAATCGCGAGAACGTCGGGGATATGCTCCTGTTCGATTCCATTTAGAACATAGAATATGCGGCAAGGTTGATCGCGGTACGTCCTATACATGGGGTCACATTCAAGATCCTCGAGAATAACTGATTCGTGACCTTCGCCGTGAACTTGGCGGTCAACGTGGCAATCTGATTTCACGCTCCACGAAATAGTTGTAACAATGGAACGCGAACGAGTGACGATGTTTCGGATGCGGTCTTGTCCCGGCTCGGTAAACCCTATTCGCAGAATTCGATCATTTGATGTATGCATGAGTGCTCCATGAAAGAAATGAGAGACAGTTGGAGAACTGTTATCGCTGCTTCTCTTGGGCCTTGCTGGGCCGTTGGCGTTTGAGACGTGCATTGTGTGCGCGGCGCCACCGTTCAGTTGCTCGGCGCACTACCGATATCAGGCGATATCTTGGGACGCCACAGCATGCGCGTGACAAACGCTTGCTTAGGTCCTCGAGGAGACCGCCGTCGTAGAGAGAGATGGTGGTCGTCTCAATGAAGAGGTCAAGTCGTTCGCTTGCTAGACAAAGCTCCTTCGCCAAGAAGGGGTCGAGAGATCGGCTCAACAGTAATCGAACGGGGCGTTGCCAGTCCCGAAAAAGCATGAAGAGCGCGGAAAGGGCGACGGTTCGGTGCAGGCTTGGGCGCGGTGGAAGTGCGAGGATCTCATGTGTGGCGTCATCGATTACTGCAAGGATGCAAACTCGGAATCCGTTCTCGAGCGTGAGAATAGCTGAATCGAGAATCCAATCACCGGCGGGCTCTCCGGAATTCGAGCATGCGGGGACGTTCTGATCCTCCTTTCTAGACTTATCGGAAATGCTAGGCTCCGGATTCATTTCTCTCCATCATTCAATACTGCGATCTACGAAAATCCTGATCACCCATGTCGACATAGAGGGCGACCAACATCTCTTGGGTAGTTGTGGAGGTGCAGCTCCGTGACAACTGGGAGTGAGTGTCTCTTTGAAGAGATGAAATGTAAACGCAACGAAAGTGTCAGGGCAGGATGGCGCGAAAGGACAACGTCCGATATTACTGGTGGATTATGTTCGGGTACGAAGGATGTACCCAAAAGTCCTTTAATGTCTCAGTCGAGCCCTTTAATGAATGTCGAGATGCTTTCGTCGATCGAAGAAATCGCGGTTCGGAGGGATGTGGCGGCCGCCTCCGTCGCGATCTTTTCGATCATTCTCAGATCCGCGTGCCCCAAAAACTCCGCAGCGGTGCCTAGAGAAGCGCCACTCGACAGTAACCACTGTGCGCCCGTGTAGCGAAGATCATCAAAGCTTATTCCATCAATGCCGGCTGCACGGATTGTTCTGAGAAAGGTTTGCGAAACATTGCCAGTAGTCATTTGCCGTTCGCCGAATAATGGGCTCTTGGATCGAGGATTATCCGTGCGTCTTAATTTCTTCAAGACGGAAAGCGCAAAGTCACTCAGTGGTACTCTCCGTTCTCGGCTTCCTCGATTCCTGACGATTAAGCTGCGATCTTTGACATTGATGTCATCGGAACGAAGAGCGAGAATCTCGCCCCGTCGCAATCCCGAGATTGCAAGGGCAAGCATCGGTCGTAGCCAGTCTGGGGATCCATGCCATAGCATTCCGAATTCGGCTTTAGTTAAGGTCTTGACGGGTTGATTCTGCCGACGGGGACCTCTAAGAGCCAGCGCCGCGTTTGTAGATGCCCATCCCTTCTGACACGCTAGGGAGAGCAGACGCTTCGTTACGCTGATTTCAAGGCCCACTGCGCCTGCAGAAGCTTGCTTAGCGCGTTGGCGGAAATGGGCCTTCAACTGATCTGAAGTGATCTCGCACACGCAAGCCATCTCGCCCAGATCGCGCGAGAGACTCGCTATCACTGACTTGTAGCGGACGAAAGTCCCCTTCGTTGCGGTTCGGGACTGAATAGCCAAGAACTCATTGACCAGTTCCCCGAACGTCCGAACCTGCGACTGGGTCCGAGCGAGTTGTCCTGTACTCGGCACACTTGCCGTGTGGGTGACCATCGTGGGTCGAGCCATGGGTGGTTCCAATATAACGCAATGGGTGTCCTTCCGATCGACCCACCCTATCCACGCGCCTTTGCCGGTAACGCTTGTGGGTGCATTCGAGAGGCATTCAACGGTGTGGGTGGGCCGGACTGTCTAAAAACACCTGAAATATAGAGCGATATCTAGCCCAAGGCTTCTCCATCTGGACGTAGGCAGAGCGCGCAACCTGTGATCTCAAACCTCTACAACAAGGCAATTCGGAGGTGGGTATACCCATGTCTATTCCAAATTCGACCCTCTCACGTGAAGTGGGTTCTTCAGTTTCGCTAACGAGACACCCACAACCTCATCCATGGAACGAGAGCCTACGTGGGTACGTGCTACGCCTCACTGAAAGTAATGGGTACGAGAGCCCATGGAGGGTATATGTTCGCTCCGGCTTGAAGCAGTTTGAAGTGAGAGGGGCCGGGTTCGATGCTGTGAAACTTGCATCGATTTGCAACTGCAGCACACTTCAACTTCAAACTCTTGCATATTCTGACCCGGCACGGCCGCGCTCCTGCTGTCTTCTCGGCGAACCCGTCAGCCCAATGGATCTTGGCTTCAGTCACCCTCGAATCTGTCCCGTTTGCATTCGTCGGTTTGGATACATTCAGGGCTCTTGGGATTTGGAGCTTATGGTCGGCTGTCCGATTCACGGAGTACGTGCCCTGTTCTCGTGCCCGAGTTGTCATCAGCCTCTGAGCTGGAACCGCCCGGCCATGCTTATCTGCAGATGCGGCGCGACGCTCGATGCGGCCAATTTGGCTCCGCTAGATCCTTCGGCGCGAGCACTCCTCGACATCATCTATTCAAAGTCTCTGAACCTGCTTCCGTTCCCAGATCCCAATGAGCATCTCCCAATCTTCGAACTCTCTCAACTGAAACTCCGCACCATGTTAAGAGCAATTAGAGCGATTGGAAACTGTTGGGCTATGACAATGGCGCCGACGAACGATTTGGTCGATCCCGTGCAGATCATTTTGTCGGCTGCACAAGCACTCAGCGATTGGCCGGAGAACTATTTCCGGCTACTTGCGAGCCTTGGCGCTCGCGAATCTGAGGATGAATATGATGTTCGACGGCAATTCTCTCCGCTGTACAACGCACTATTGAGGGAGCGGAAGGGAACCGACTCCGGTTCATTGGCTTTCTTCAGAGCTGCATTCATGGAGTTCATTGGCAATCACCAAAATGTCCGTGCCGCCGATCCGCGGCTCATGCCCGAAATTCAACAGCAGGCACCAAAGCGGTATCAGACTCGTGCGGAGGTCGCGAGATCATTGCGAGTAGACCCGCGGACTGTCAAGCGGCTTCTCACTTCAAATGTAGAAGGAATCAAACCGGGGAAATTCGCTGCAGTAGATTCAACGGGACTGGCGCTGACCGGGGCTAAGCCGACTCGTATTCTCGCGGTCAGAACAGCTGCCGCGAAGCTAGGTGTTCCCGTTTCGGTCTTCCGGAAACTGGTGGACTCTCATGTATGTCCCATCACGCACAGGCTTCCGGGACAGTTGGGCTATGACGAACGAGATCTAAACCAGTTTTCGTGCCGATTGCTTGCGAATGCGGAACAGATTTCGCGAAAAGAGCCACGCAGTGCGTTCGTATCCTTGCGACGAGTAATGCGGCTGAATCGATATTCAACCGCAGAGAAGACCGCGATAGTCGCGGGCGTAGCGAAAGGAGTTCTAAAGATATTTGCAGTCCGGAATTCGAATCTTGAGTCTGCATGCATATCTCTTCCCTCTTTGGCAGAGTTCATTGCGTGCGAACGAGCGACTAGCGACATGGTTACGGCCTCGGACGCTTCTGCCACCCTCGGATGTTCGATGGAAACTATCAAGGGGTTGATCCGGTCTGGGCAGTTGACCCGGAAAAGGTCTGGCAATAGATGGCTAGTTTCTCGCCGCTCCGTGGATTCATTTCGTACCGGTCACGTCAAGTTATCTCTCGTGGCTACCGCATTGGAAACTAGTTCCCGCCGCCTGATGAGGCTGTGCCGAGCGATGCGACTGCCATTGACATACGTCCGATCGAGCAAGCGCAGACAGGAGATATTCATCGCCAAGAATCTCCAAGAACGGCTGTCGGCGGAATTTCAGCGAGCGCAACGTTGAGATGCCAGCGAGCGAGAGAGAACCAGACCATTAAACGTTAAGCTGCAGAACCATACTCAATTCGTCGGTAGAAACAATGAGAAATCGGTTAAGCTGCATTCCAGTCGGTATTGGCTCGGCAGCAGCTTGACCGCATTTCCGATGCCCAGTGCCCAGGATC
>CAZAQZ010000024.1:0-6551 GCA_964487175.1 uncultured Verrucomicrobiota bacterium
CCAATGCATCGGACTCCGATGTATACTGCGCACATGAATTTGAAGGGCAGTCTGGGCGCATTGATCCTGCAGAACCTGAGCCGCGGACCCAACCACGGTTATCGCATCGCCCAGGAGATCAAACAGAAGTCCAAGGGCGTGCTGGACTTCAAAGAAGGCACCCTATATCCAGCGTTGCACGGTCTTGAGGCGAAAGGGTTGATCCGTTCCTTCACGAAGGAGGAAACCGGACGCACCCGCTGCTATTACAAACTATCCGAGAAGGGTAAGAAGGCGCTCGCCAAGCAAAAGCAGGAATGGTCCCGCTATGCCGGCGCGATCAGCCTGCTCCTCCAGGAGGCCTGATGATTCTTGGCTATAATTCCCCGATAAACAACCTTCAGGACTGGCTGGAAGTCGCCACGGGAGATTTGGTGGCATCGGCTGAAAAGCGCATCCGGCTGGAAATCGAGACGCATTACGCCGAAGCTACAGCAGACCACATGGTCGGCGGCTGCCCAGAATCCGTCGCGCGGGCGCGCGCCCTGGCGGAGTTAGGCGATCCCCGAACGGCAGCGCGCCGTTTTCGCAAGAGGCACCTCACAAAATGGGAAGCCGAAAAAGTTGAAAAGGCACTCCAAGGGGGTAGAACTTCGCTTGTATGGGGCTATTTGCTCAGCGCGCTTTTGGTCATTTACATTATCTCGCGCTATTCGAACCGGCATTTTCTCTCCCCTCTCGTTCTGATCGCGGTGGACTTTGTTGGATTGATCGTCCTCCACACGGTTTATGTTCTGGTAGCGAGAAGCAGGCACGCGCGATCTCACATTCGCCTGCTTATATTACTAACACCGGTTACCGTCAGTTTATGCATCCCGCCCCTACTATATTTTATTGGCGGGCCAGACTCCATGCTTTGGATGATCCTACTGGTGAGTTCCTGGCCTGCACTCATCGCTCCGCTCCGCCTCGGGTACAAGCTTGGCAAGGTCGAAAAGAATGGAGACGATACGTTGCCCCCCGGAGCGGTGTCGTCCTAGTCGGAGCCGCTCACGCCGAAATTCGTCAGCCGAATTCCTGATCGGTCAATCAGCTCCCGCACCCGCGAACTGCAGAGCGCTGCAAGTTCCGCAACATTTTCGTAACCGTGTTGCGTGGTGGCAAGAGTGACTGACGCTTCGGCGGCTGGGTGCATGAAGATTTCAGTCAGGCCGTCGGGAAGCAATGGCAGATAGGCTGTCAGAAATGGTTCGGTGACGTGACCGGCGTCGAGGACACCGATGGATTGATCGGCGGTGCGGAGGCCGGCTTGGCGTAGCACCCGTTTGCTGCGCGCCCCGAGCGAAGCGAAGACCAGCCAGCGGGCCAGCTTTCGTGGGAGACGTTCGGCGTTGCAGCGGAGCGAACGCGCCAGCGGTTCAACCGGTGCGCGCACATAAGCGATACCATTCTCACGAGCGAGTGTGGCGACAATCGGCAGGATGCGCGGATGCATGTGCGTGTGCATGTGCGAATCGAGATGCGTCGGTTTCAACCCGGTCGAGGTAAACTTCTGGATCTGCGCGCGCAGTTCCACTTCGATCGCTGCTGCCACGCGCTCGTCGCGCCTTAACATCCGGCTCAATTCAAACGGGCCTCGGGGCAGGTTCCCCTGCCCGTCCACAAGCGCTTCAATCTCCGAGGCACCGCTGACGGGCCGTCCATCCACGAGACACAGATGAATGCCGACGCCCAGTTGTGGATGAGATTTCGCGAAGGCGGCCGCCTTGTCCACGTGCGGCGCGTTGACCATGAGACTGGCGCTGGTCAGAACGCCCTCCGTGTGCCCCTTTGCCACGGCGGCATTCACAGCGGGGTCGAGCCCGAAATCGTCCGCGTTGATTACCAGCAGTTTCACAGGGGAAGGAGGCGTGCCGGGGTCGGCATCATCAGGGCCGCCGGCGATTCATTGCAGGCCGAACAACAATCTCAGGCGCACCCGCGCCATATCGATAAACGTGGCCGCGATCACGTCGAGCCGCCGGATGTGCGAGGTGCCCATGTCCCGCTGATGAAACGGGACGGGGATCTCCTTGAGGCGAAACCCGGCGCGCTGCGCCAGCACGAACAGTTCGGCATCGACAAACGGACTGCGCGAATGCAGATAGAGCTTGTCCCACACGGACCGTCGCAGCGCCTTGAAACCAAAATTAATGTCGCGCAGGTGCAACCCGAACAGCGTGCGCACGAGAAAGTTGTATCCCTTCGATATCAGCTTCGAGCGCCAATTGGCGTATTTCGCGCCGCTGTCCGAGTAACCGGTCAACACGTCGGCGTCATTGAACGCCTCGAGCAACCGCGGCAGACTTTCCAGCGCCACCGGCAAATCGAAATCGGTGTAGATGAGGAATTCCTTCGACGCGAATGCCAGGCCCGCCCGTAGCGCGCCGCCGAAGCATTGATTGTGTGGCAGCCGCACCAATTTGACGCGCGGATCACGTGCGCTCCATTGCTGCACACGTTTCGCGCTGTCGTCCGTGCTGGCGTCATCGGCGACGATGATTTCAAACTCGACGTAATCGCGTTCGAATTCGGAAATCACCCGCGCCAGCGTGGCGTCCACACAGGCGGACTCATTGAACATGGGAAGAATCAGCGAGACGGGTGTCGCGATTTTGGAGCCGAACCACTGCGGAGCTTTCATGCCCGGTTTTCCGCCGGCACGCGCAGCGGCGCCTCCCGTTTTCGCGAGAATCGCCCCATCTGGAATTCTGTTCTCTGGCATTTCTCCACTTCTCCTCTATTGGCATGCCCCTGCACCGCTAGGAACGCGGCCCGAGCAAGACAATACCGTTGCCCTGATAAACTACTCTGTCGCTTGCGTCCACTAAATTCGTCGCGTTTAACGCCCTGAACCATTGGACCTCCTTCGCCGCGTTGGCCTGCGGCTGATATCGCTCCCAAATCCTCAGGTACGCTGCCAGCGAATGTACACCGCGCGCTTGTTTGTCCGTCGGCGACTGCGTGAACGCCGAATCGTCGACCGCGATGGGTTTCCCCGTCCCCGCTGCGGCAGCGAGTTTCTGGCGCACCTCTTCCATGTTTCGAAAACTCGGGATGAAGTAGGGTCCGTTGGCGATCGCACGCGCCTGTTCATGGAAGAACGACAGGCTGAGGACGACATTGAATCCCGCGGTCGCCACGAGGCATGTGGTGGCGAGTGTTCGCCATCGGGCCAGCGCCTGCATCCTGGCGATCCACATCGCCGGTAACAGACTCAGCAGCGGCATCAGCACAACAAGATACCGGCTGCTGAAATTGCGCCCGGTCGCCAGAAAGATCAGCAGCGGAACCAGGATGAAGATGCCTAGAAAGACGATCGCGGGTGCGCGCTCGAACGCCTCCCTTGGATGAAGCAAGTGACCCAGCATCGCCCGGAACAGTCCGACGAGCAGGTTGCCAATAAACAGCAGTGCCAGGGTCAATGAGAGCAGATTGAAACCCGCCAGCACCCAGAACGACGCGAACGCCGCGCGCCCGAATTCGCGGTAGTCGTTGAAATGGTACGAAAGCGGGCTGTTGAACAGGTTGGACAGGCAGACAACCGGCAGCGTGAGGCTCTTGAAGCTGGCGAATGTGAACGTGTCCTTTCCACCACTGAGGATCCGCCGCGTGTTATCCCAGTGATTGCCTGCTTCTCCGATAATGTACGGTGTATAGAGCGCAATGCAGGCGAGCATCCCCAGCACCAGCCACGTCTTGTTAATCTCGCGCCAGCGAATTCCCAACAGCAGCACAATCGATGGCGTCAGGAACACGCCGAATGCGTGAAACTGCGGCATCATCGCCCACAGCAAACACACCCAGAAGATCTGGCGCGATGCCGTTCGCGTCATCACGTTCCACAGCGCCAGCGCCAACAGCGCACCGAGAGGCGCGAGGTATTGTGGATTCCAACATCCGATGCTGTAGTAGACCGGCCACGGCGCCGTTGCGTAAAACAACGCCGCCCACATGCCTTGCGTGGCGCCGAGCATCCGTTTTCCAAGCGCGTACACGATCCCAATCACCATCGTATCCAGCACCAGCAACATGATCATGACCGTCTCGGGGCCGCCGCCCATCCGCAACAAAGCCGCCCAAAACAACGTCATCAACGGTCCCGGCAAATGGCCGGTGTGCGCCTGAGGAAAATTCGGCTGGGCGATGTACATCGCCTCCCGTTCACCCGCCAACAATCCGCGTGCGACCCGATAGGCCTCCAGTTCGTCCGTGATGGCTGACTCGCGGTAGCCCTGTCCCCATTCGAAGCATGCGCATCGCAGCAGAAAGCCGCCAGCGATGATCAGGAACAAAAATGTGATGTGCGTCTTCTTTGTCATGCGAATGTGATTCAGCGCAATTGAGTCCGTCCGCAGCTAAAACAGGGTCAAAAGCCTATAGATGCCCGGTAAAAGTGTCAACCTGGCAGGGAGTTGGAGCAATAAGCCTGCAATGTGGGAAATACTTGCAGCGCAAGGCATACGACATGTGCCGCAAACCTGCCTCCTGAAACCAGCTACGAGGATGGCATTGAATTCGCTTATCACAGGATTGCAAATGAGCCCCACAGGCACAATGACGGCAGGAACCGGTGCTCGATTCGCCGGCCTGAAACCGCATTCTGTCCTGGTCGTCGAAGATAACGACACGATGCGCGGATTCATCAAGGACATCCTCGAGTCGGAGAGACTCACGGTTCACACCGCGGCCGACGGCAAAGAAGGCGTCGAGAAGGTGCTCGCCCACAAGCCCGACATCGTCATCCTCGACCTCTGCATGCCCAAACTCAATGGCGTGACCCTCTGCAAAGCCATCCGCTCGTGCGCCACCACCCGCACCATCCCCATTATCGTCGTCTCTTCCCAGCACAACCGCGAACAATTGGAGCAATGCATCTCCGCCGGCGCCGACGACTTCATCGGCAAACCATTTGACGTCACGGATCTGCTCATCCGGGTCCGCGCCATGATCCGCTGTCTGCAAGTTGTCGACATCCCGGCGCGACTGCAGGATTACATCCTCGCCGTGCGCGAACTGCGGGCCGTCACACCTCCCTTGCGTTCGTCGCCCGCTCGGGCGTGACGCTCGCCCCGCTGGCCGTCGTTTATCCAACAGTCTCCGCGGACGCCTGTTTCATCACGTCGTCGTCCGGCTCGAATCCCAGCAACTCGCGCGCAGCCGTGAGGCTCAGGTACTCGCGTTCCGTCCGCGACGTGCCGAACACCACTGCGTACCCGACGCCCGGCTTTTCAATCGCGCACCGGAACAACTTCACCGCGTCGCGCGGACTCAGCCACAAATGACGAAACATCGAACTGCGCCGCAGATGTTCCGGCGTGCCGACGCCAAACGCGCCGATGCGGATGCCGACGAATTCCATTCCGTGCTGGTCGTGATAGAACCGCCCCAGCACTTCGCCGAACACCTTCGTCGCCCCGTAAATGCTGCACGGCCGCACAGGGTCGGTGATCTCGACGGTCTGGTCATACGGATACTTGAGAACCGTCTGGCAGGTACTGGCGAACACGATGCGTCGCACGCCGGTTTCGTGCGCCGCTTGAAACACGTTATAGAGGCCGACGATATTGTTCGGCACCAATTCTTCGATGAAGGGCCGTTCGTCTGATGTCGCCGCAAGATGCAACACGACGTCGATTCCCTGCATGGCGCGTTTCAGTGCGTCAAAATCCAGCAGTTCGCCGATGATCAGGTCGGTTTGCGTCGCATCACCGCGCCGATCGAACATCCGCAGGTTGTAGGATTCCCGAAACGGCCCCACGACGTGTGGACCGATGCGCCCGCTCACCCCCGTTACCAATACATTCAGTTTGCTCATTGTCACCCGCCCGCACCGTTCAATGGCCGCACTGCGGTGTCTCCGTTTCAGGCCGGCCGGAGTTCAGAAAATCAAACGCCTTCTGGTAACTGCGCCGCTCCATGTAATGACGCAACATCGGATGCGTGTCGGCAGGCAGTTTCGTCTCCAAATTCATCACGCGCTCGAACGCCGCCCCCACTCGCGTGCGACGCTCGTCCCCGGTGGAATTCCTGTCACCGCTGGCGGCGATGAATTCCCCGAGCGCTTCCCGCAATTCGTTTTCCGTTGCCGTCGTCGTCATGGTTATTTGCGCACGGCCTCCAAATGCAAGCCGCGTTCCTTCGGCCCGTGAAAATCCCACAGCAGCCAGTCGTCGTTGTGGACGAACTTCCGCAGCTTCGGGTCCCAGCGCTTGGGCAATCCCTTGAGGTTCACCCGTTCCAGAAACCGCAGCAACGAACGCTTCGGTGGATACCGCCGCTCATGCCGGTCGATCGGGATTTCCTCTGTCCATTTAAATCGTTTCCGGTAGGGCCCAAACCCGAATCCGTCGAAGAAGTTTTCGCCGCCCACCAGCGGCATGTACCACAGGCTCGGCACCGCCCGCGGGTTTTCCTTGATCGGGATCTCCGATTCGAGACGCTGGAGCAGTTCCGCGCCTTCCGGGTCCTTCTCCAAATGCTTGCGCAATTTGTGCAGCGTCGGGAAATGGACTGGCGGACTCACAAACAAC
>CAZAQZ010000024.1:6561-14797 GCA_964487175.1 uncultured Verrucomicrobiota bacterium
GCCGTGATGATCTCGTGCGGCGTGCCCACGCTGTAGATGTTCGTCGGACAATACGAAATGGTGAAATCGCTGGAGTCCACCATTCGCAGATCGATGTGCAGCGTCTCCCAAAACCTGTCGGCGCACCACACCCGCGTCCGTTCGCCCTTGGGCGTGTCATCGAACGTCCAGTGTTTCCGGATCTGCTCGCCGCTCTTAAGGTCTTCGCGGCCATACTCGTGCAACCCGCGCACGTCCGGCTTGAACCACGGATCGAACACTGTCACGCCCGCCGCCTGGAGAAACTGGCTGACCCGATTCCGCCACCCGAGCTGTTTTTCCGCCGCCCGCGACGCCACGAAATCCATCGGCCCCGACAGATAGACCCGCGCCCCCTGCAACAACCCCGGCGTTTTCTTCGTTCTCGCCATTTGAGTTCTAAATGTTACGGATTCCGCTCCCGCAGCACAAGTCTTCTCGCAGGACCGTGCTTCTGGTCGGCAATTTCTGCCGCTTTGACTCGCCAGAAAAAAACATTAAGGCCGTATTAGGTGCTACTAGGTTGAATTAGGTTGAATTCGGGTTGTCGGAACCGGCGTCCAACGCCGAGCCGTCTCGGACAAGACGCCCCGATGTTGTTTTCGGGGCAAACACAGCGCTGTCGTATGCGCCGCGACGCGGAAGGGCGATCAACTTGCCCTCCTATGCACAGTACATTCATTTATGACACCGATAGTATGCGTGTGGCATACCATCCTGTCAACATGATTTTTGGTTGTAGGCCGGCGGCCCTCACCCGGCCCCTCCATCTCATGGTGATTCAGTCAATGGCCGGGCATTCCAGGAACGTGAGTCTTGCGTTGTTGCAGTGAAAGCAAGTAACATTGGGTCGCAAGGTTGATTGGAGGGTAGGTCCAGAACGTGCATTATGCCAAGTTGGTCCATAGGCTATCCTGAACTGGAACGCATCGAGGTTGAGCTGTTGTCACCTCCGGCCAAAGATTCTGGCTACGATTGGGTGAAAGCGCGAACTCACGTTGCGGTCGGGGCATTTCGCAGCCACATCAACATGACAATTCTTGCAAGTGACATGCGGCGATTCAGAGACGCTCTGGAGCCAGTTTATCGTGATCTTCGCGGTGTCGCTGAGTTCAGCACGATTGAGGATCAGCTTCGATTCAAGGTTGAGGTGGACAAGATTGGTCACGTTCGCGTGAGCGGGTACGTCAAGGATGATGCGAGCTTCGGAAATCGATTGGCCTTTGTGTTGAGCTTCGACCAGACTTTCTTGGGACGCACGCTTTCGGAGCTGAACGATGCTTTGTCAGAGCTACAAGAGTCTGCGACCTAACTCCGCAACGCAACGCTCCTTCTACGGCGGGTGACATACTTGAGGGGCGGTTCCTTGATCTGAAAACCGATGCCTTTCATCGGTGGAGGTGCGGGCAAGCCGGCCGGGCCGATGATGACTCCAAAAACGTGATTCAAAATGCGCCTCTTCTCACTTTGACAGCAGCAATGCGCTTTGGTACTTACACAAGTAGGAGAGTCTCCGCCTGGAGATTGGGAATTATGAAAAGCTACTTTAAGTCTGTCTGCACCTTGGCAGGTGTCATCATCTTTTCAACATTGACAGTCCGCGCCCAGATTATAACGGAGTATGAGGCGTGGCAACTCCAGTACTTCGGGTGCATGAGTTGTCCACAGGCGGCACCGACGGCGGATCCGCTCGGGGACGGCCAGGATAACATGACGAAGTTTATCGCTGGCATGATCCCAACCAACAGCAGTTCGCTCTGGCTTATCCAAGCCGCTCCGACCAACGGCCCGGTGTCATTGACCGTGGATTTCAGCGATAACGTGACGAATCCGTCGGTTACGAACCGGTTTTGGGTATTCGGGGACGGCGGCTCGGGCAATGGGGCAACACCTATACACGCCTACACGGACGCGGGTGTGTTTTCAGTGAGCGAAACGTTGTTCAACGTCTACGGAACGGCCACCCTGATCGAAACCAATCTGGTTACAGTAGTTCCTGAGCCGTCCACGTTCGTGTTGGCAACCATCGGCCTGCTCGGAATGTTGATGTTCCGCCGACCACGCACCTAACTGGCGGCCTTATCTTCCAATCCAGAACATCAAGTACGCACTCGCGTTTAGCCGCGCTCCTCCGTTGTCATTCCAAGCCCAGTGTGACGGCATTGCGGCGACAACGACATCCTCACTCCGCCCCGCCCTTGAACTGGTCCTGCTTGTTCTTGAACAGGATGTTGAACGTCGTCAGCGAACCATAGGACCGCGTGATGTACTGTTGCATCTCAACCTTGTCGGCGTCGGTCAATTTGTCATGGCTGTTGATCTTCTGTTCCAGCACACGAAGATTGTTGCGCAGCATGACAACCTTGTGGAAGAACACATCGAGCGGCACTTCCTTCGATTGCGCGCTCGTGTCCGCTGGATAGAGCACGACACGACCACCTTGCCAGCGGCTGCCGAGTTGTTGCACGGTATCGCCCGCCTTTTCGATGCCGGGTTCGTCCAGCACCGTGCGCGTCGTTTTTTCGATGAACTGTGTCAGGGGCATTTCGAGTCCGGTGATGGAGGAACGCGGTTCCGCTGCTTCGAGTGCGCTGGTCTCCGGCGCGATGGTGCGTGTGGTGTCGTCGAACCGGATATCCGCCGTTTGCTCGGTGATGGCTTTGACGACGCCCATGCCATGTTGCGGATGCCTGATTTTCATTCCGACGTGCAATTCGTGAATCTTCATGATGCCTGAGTTTACCATCAAGCTGCCAGCCCATGAAAGAGAAGAGAACCGCTTCACGGGTAAATCCGCCAAAGGCGAAAGACGCTCTTATAACCGAACAGCATTGGGGGTGGCGTGTCTAATTGACCACTGTGAACAAAGAACGACAGCCAAACAGACCTTCCCTTGACTTTTGCCGCTCTATTAAATGTTGCTTAACTGATTAGTCACCAGTCTGTTACATGACCGCCATGACATGCAGGTAAAAGGTTTGGCCTGGTGGTTGCTAGATCACGGTCAATGTATCAGATTTCCAAGGAGAAAAAGATGATCGACAAACATGGAAGACAAGACCCTCTCGTTGAGATGCTACGAGCCCAACGGGAGGAGATTGAAAAGTATCGCTGGCTCGAAAGTGAGAAGTCCGGGGAAGACATTGGGTGGGAGCGCGCCTCGGAGGAATGGAAGTGGAAGCACTTCGGGGCATGGAAGCGCTCCATGCAGCAGCACGGGGGCGAACATCCGGTGCTGGCCATCATTCGGTTTCAGCAGGACGAAATCGAACGGTACAAATGGATCGAGAGCGAGAAGAGAGGCTACGACATCGGTTGGAGTCGCGCCGTGATGGAGTGGCAGGAGAAACATTATCCGGAGTGGAGAAGTTACGCACTGCAAGGCGGAGCCGCCTCCCGTACGCGCGGCGCGGTTGAATCCGATGACGTTGCCGGTGTTGCTGTCGGTCCGCAGACCCGCAGAACCAGGCGCCCGCTGTCCGACGAGCATCGGCAAAGGCTGTCCGCGTCCGTGTCGTCCTGGTGGGAGAGAAAACGAGCCCGGGCGAATTCGTAATTGCCGCACCAAACCGGCCGGGAGGGCGCACTGCGAATCAATGCCGCAGCGTGCGCCTTCCCGGACGCAAGCTACGCGGATGGGCTATGCCTGCTTGCCCGCGTCAAGCTGGGCCTTGCGAATCAGATTGTAAACCTGACTGACGCCTTCGATCATCTCTAAGCTGGGAGGTACATACCGACTTGCGCCGGGCCATGGAACGCCAACCATCCCTCTCATGTTGGAAGGCATGGCTCCAAGGGTGATCGTTCCGCTGCCATCCGATTTCTCGCTGAGCGTGACCTCTGCCAGTGTCGGGAGATTTAAGGATTTTACGCTGGAGCTGAATAAGCCGGACACGATGACAATTCGCTGATTGGTTATACCGTAGAAGGTTTTCTCACGCAGTTTCGCATCAACAAAGAACCGTCCCACCATGATGTAGAGCCCCACTAGAACGAAGGGGATTCCCCATAACGCCATAAATATCGGAACCGGTTTCCCGCCGTGCCTGGCGCCCGGAGGCCCCCAAAGCACCATCGACTCCCAGAAGATGGCAAACCCGCCCCACATCAGACTGAATGGAATCATCATCGCATCGGACGCTCTCAGCCGGATTCCTCCCCGTGGCTTGCCGCTCCACAACAACTTCTCGCCTGATGCCAGGTGACGACCAACCACCGATTCCGGCTCTTCCCACATGAGTCGATCACGCTTTCTGGTAAATCTCGGCGCCGGTGCGCTTGAATTCGGAGCTTTTATCCTTCATCCCCTGCTCCAACGCCTTCTCAGCGGCGATCCCCTGTTCCTCGGCGTACTTGCGCACGTCCTCGGTGATCTTCATGCTGCAGAAATGCGGGCCGCACATGCTGCAGAAGTGGGCGAGCTTTGCGCCTTCGGCCGGAAGTGTTTCATCGTGGAATTCGCGGGCAGTTTCGGGATCAAGTGACAGATTGAATTGGTCTTCCCAGCGGAATTCGAAGCGCGCCTTGCTCAACGCATCGTCACGCTGGCGCGCAGCGGGATGACCCTTGGCCAGATCGGCGGCGTGGGCGGCGATCTTGTAGGCGATAACGCCGTCCTTGACGTCCTTCTTGTTGGGCAGGCCGAGATGTTCCTTCGGCGTGACGTAACAGAGCATTGCGGTGCCGAACCATCCAATCATCGCCGCGCCGATGGCGCTGGTGATATGGTCGTAACCGGGCGCGATGTCGGTGGTGAGCGGCCCGAGAGTGTAGAACGGCGCTTCCCCACACCACTCGAGCTGTTTGTCCATGTTCTCTTTAATGAGATGCATGGGGATGTGACCGGGGCCTTCGTTCATCACCTGGCAACCGTGTTCCCAGGCTATCTTGTTGAGTTCGCCTTGCGTCTGGAGTTCGGCGAATTGCGCTTCGTCGTTGGCGTCGGCAATTGACCCAGGCCGTAGACCGTCGCCCAGGGAAAAACTCACGTCGTACGCCGCCATGATGTCGCAGATCTCGTGGAAGCGCGTGTAGAGGAAACTTTCCTGATGATGCGCGAGACACCACTTGGCCATGATTGAACCGCCGCGACTGACAATGCCGGTGACGCGGTTGACCGTGAGCGGGATGTAGCGCAACAGCACGCCGGCGTGGACGGTGAAATAGTCGACCCCCTGCTCGCATTGTTCAATCAGCGTGTCGCGATAGATTTCCCAGGTCAATTCCTCGGCCTTGCCGTCCACTTTTTCGAGCGCCTGATAGATCGGCACGGTGCCGATGGGGACGGGCGAATTGCGAATGATCCATTCGCGCGTCTCGTGGATATTTTTGCCGGTCGACAAATCCATGACCGTGTCGGCGCCCCACTTCGTGGACCAGCGCATCTTCTCGACTTCCTCCTCGATGGAACTCGATACCGCTGAATTGCCGATGTTGGCGTTGATCTTGACGAGGAAGTTGCGGCCAATGATCATTGGTTCGGATTCGGGATGATTGATGTTGGCGGGGATAATGGCGCGGCCGCGCGCGACTTCAGCGCGGACAAATTCGGGGGTGATACATTCCGGAATGTTCGCGCCAAACGACTCGCCGCCGAGATCGCGTTTGTTGGCTCGTGTCGCGCGTGCCTGTTCGAGTCCGAGGTTCTCCCGAATGGCGATGAATTCCATCTCGGGCGTGATCATCCCCTGGCGCGCATAGTGAAGCTGCGTAACGGCTTTGCCCGCCTTGGCGTGAAGCGGTTTGCGGCGGAGTGTGGCTGGAATCTCCGCGTCGCTGCGGCCTTTAATTGGTTTATATGATGACGCGCCTTCTTCAACATCGCCACGGCGAAGGATCCACTCGCGCCGTAACGCCGGCAAACCGCGGTTCACATCACCATGAAAACCAGGGTCGCCCCACGGACCGCTGGTGTCGTAGACACGGAAAGGTTCGTTGACTTCGACGCGTCCGGTATGGCTGACGGTGGGTGAAAGTTCGATTTCACGGGATGGAACGCGGACGTCAGCGTGCTGCCGTCCGTTCGTGTAGATCTTCTTCGATTTCGGCAATGCGTCGCTGCTGTGCGGGATGCCATTGCCATTCTTTGGTGCGATCATTTTCTCCTCCTCATCAAAAAAGCCGACTCCTGAAATCCAGGGGTCGGCCATTCAGTGTTTCCCTACGCCAGCATTACCTGGGTCAGGTTCCATGGGTTTAATCTCAGCCTCGAAAGGCACCCCAAACGAATCTGATTTCTATTTAATGAAATGACTTGCCACAGCCGCAGCTCGACTGCACGTTCGGGTTCTTGATCTGGAACCCTGAGCCTTGCAGGCTGTCGATGTAATCAATCACGCTTCCCTTCAGAAAATTCGCGCTCATCGGGTCGAGGACGACCTGGACGCCATTCTGGCTGACGATCTCGTCATCTTGCTTGCGGTCGTCGAACGCCATCCCGTACTGCATGCCGGAGCAGCCACCTGCCTCGACATACACGCGCAACGGTTTGCCGTCTGCGCTTTGTTCCTTCTGCAACGTGGCGACTTGTTTCACTGCGTTTTCGGTTAATGTAATCATAAGTACTCCGAGACACTTCACTCTAACAAGCCCTCGCCCCTATGTCAAATGTTGGTCCCTTCACTCAATGACCACCGCGCCGTACCCCACGACGGCTGAATAGTCGCCACTGACCTCCCCGCTTGTGCGATAGTCAAGGAGCTGTGCCTGTCTTGCACCTAATTGTTTCGCTGCTACCAACACGATGTACGTCGCCGCCACGCCGCACATCGAGATCTCATGGTCCCGCACGCAATCCATCAAGGCATCCTCCTCAAGGCTCACGACTGCATCGAGCGCGAGCTTGTCCTTGCGATTCGAAGTTTCCTGATCTTCGTAGTGATTCAAATCGGTTGACGCCAGCAACAAAATGCGTTGACGGTTCTCCTTGACCGTCGTCGCGATAGCATCCCCAATCTCGCGGAGGTTGGCGCGACCACCACTCTCAGGCCAGCCGCCGCCGATGAGGACAGGGACGATGCGCAGAAGTGGGTTCAATCGCACGAGCATCGGCAGTTGCACTTCGAGCGAATGCTCCTGGCTGTGTGCGCGTGTGTCCTCGACCAGCAAGTTGCAGTTGTCGAGCAACTCCGCCGCCAATGGCTCGTCGATCAGCACGTCCCCAACGGGAGTGCGCCACGCACCCGCGCTGTACAGAGCATAGGGGTTCCCAACGCCGTGATGGTTTGGCCCAACCATGATGACGTGGTCGGGGATTTTCACTTGGGAATACGCAATACCCGCCGTCGGCCCGGAGTACACCCATCCCGCATGCGGCACGACGATGGCGATGGCGTCCTGCGGCGCGGATGATGGATGGATCAATTCGCCCAGCTCTGCCACGACTTGCGCAGCGCTGCCGGGATAAAACTGCCCCGCGACTGCCGGAGGTCGGATCATTATACTTGCCTCCTTACTCTTAGCAAACGGCACGGATCGATGCCGCCAGCACTTCAATGACCTGGGACAGCTGTCCCTTCGTTACGCAGTAAGGCATCATGATCGGCACGACATTGCCCAGCGGACGCGTCAACACGCCACGGCGGCGCATCTCGTCACAGACACGTTTGCCCATACGCTCGATGAGCGGATACGGCTCGCGCGCCGCGACGTCCCTGAACAATTCAATCGCACCGATGAACCCGCATTGCCGCGCATCACCGACGTGTGGCAACTCGCGCAGTGTTTTCAATCCCTCCCGCAACCGGTCGCACAGCGGCTTCAAGTTCTCCAACACACGTTCCTCCTCGAAGACGCGCAGGCTGGCCAACGCCGCTGCGCAACCGAGTTGGTTGCCCGTGTAACTGTGACCATGGAAAAACGTCTTGAACTCGCCGTACTCACCCAGAAATGCGTTGAAGACTTCTTCCGTCGTCAGCGTCGCAGCCAGCGGCAGATACCCTCCCGTAATTCCCTTGGCGAGCGCCATGATGTCAGGCGTCACACGCTCCTGTTCGCACGCGAACATGGTTCCCGTGCGCCCGAATCCGGTCATTACTTCATCTGCAATCATCAGCACGTCGAACTCGTCGCAAAGCCGGCGCAACCCGCCGAGCACTCCTCGCTCCCAGAGTTTCATTCCCGCCGCGCCCTGGATCAGGGGCTCAATGCACACCGCGGCGATTTGTTTGTGTTGCTTCTCCATGATTACGGCCGGATCAATGGGAGCCGGGAGATAGAA
>CAZAQZ010000025.1:0-14387 GCA_964487175.1 uncultured Verrucomicrobiota bacterium
ATCTCCCGACATCCCGCACGCCGTCATTCCGGCTGACGAGCTGACGCGTTTGGTGCACGGTTTGTATTTCATTTTTCTGGGATACCTGGCGGCGCTTTCGGCAACCGTCGAGCTGATTATCGTGGCGCCGGTGTCGGCGACCATCGAGCAATTTGTGGCCGCTTCCATCAGGCCGTTTCTCTTTTTGGTGGCCGGGACGGGCATCCTGGGCATCCTCGCGGGCTCGTGGCGGTTGTGCCAGGTGCGCGCGGTGGGCAGGCAGTGGCGACTGTGCACGCGCGGCCTGCTGGTGCTGGCCGTGCTGATGGCGTATCTGTTTCCCTTCTTTTGCATGTGGCGAAGGTTGCCTGACAACCTCTATCTGCTGGGCCACATGCTTGTATGGATGGGCGCGCTCATCTGCCATGCGGGATTGTTGAACCTGACGATGGGCGCGTTTGGAAGATTCGCCGGCCGCACGTCGATGGTCGTGCAATCCATCCTCTTTGCCTGGATCACGTTGGTCCTGTTGTTCATCCCGTTCGTCGTGATCGCGCGACAACTGGTGCTGGCGGACACGCAAGGGGTCGACCCGGTGAGGGCGTTGCAGTTCTTTCTGGAGCATCTCCCGCCGTTTATGACGCTCGGGTTGTTGCTGCCGTTTTCGCTGACGCTGTCCCTGGTGTGGGCGGCCAAGGATATTGCCCTGCGCTGGCAGGCACGCGGCACCGATCCATCATGAACCGGCCCCTGCATCGTTATCCGCGCTACGGAACCGTCGGATGGATCATCCTGCTGTTGATGGAGACAGTGGTGTTGTGCAGCCAGTTCGAGTCCCTGTCGAATTATCCCTGGTGGTTGCTCACTTCGTGGGCAACACCCGCCTGTTGGTGGGGCTACATTTTCGTGGTGGATGCCTGGCTGTTTCGGCGCCATGGCACTTCGTTACTGACCGCGAGGCGCGATCTGCTGGCCTTGGAATGCATTTTGTCGATCGCCTTTTGGTGTCTATTCGAAGCCTACAACCGCGTGATGCCGGGATGGCAATATGTCAATTTACCGGAAGACATGACCGTGCGATTTGTCGGTTATGCGATTTCATTTGCGACGATCATGCCGGGCCTGTTTCTTACGTGCGCCTTGCTGCAAAGCTTCCGGCTGTTCGCCAATCTGCGTCTGGCTTCATTCCGCTGGCCCCGCCCCCTGCTGAATCTCTCGGTGGTGTTCGGAGCGGTGTGCTGCGTGGGCCCGCCGTTCGCTCCCGAACAGATCCGTGGTTACCTCTGGGCGTTTGTCTGGGTGGGATGGTTCTTCCTGCTCGAACCGATCAACTACTGGCGCGGGATGCCCAGCCTTTACCGCGATTGGGAACAGGGCAACTGGTCGCGCACGCTGCAACTCTTCGCGGCCGGCGCCATCTGCGGCTTGCTCTGGGAATTCTGGAACATGTGGGCCTACACCAAATGGATCTACGTGTTTCCGCTCGGCCAGTCCTTGAAATACTTCGAGATGCCGCTGGCCGGCTTCCTTGGCTTCCTGCCCTTCGCCCTCGAATACTTCACCATGTTCCACTTCATTGCCTCCTTCTTCACCCGCGAGGATAAACTGGGGCTTTGACGACACATGCGCGTGGCATTGTTTATTCCTTGTTTCATTGACCAATTCTTCCCGAATGCCGGCATCGCGATGGTTCAGGTGCTGCGGCGGCTGAACGTCGAGGTGGAGTATCCGAAGCCGCAAACGTGTTGCGGGCAGCCGGCATTCAACACCGGTTACTGGAACGAAGCGCGGGAACTGGCTGCGCGCTATTGTGAAATCTTCGCGGACGCGGAGGCGATTGTCTGTCCGTCGGGCTCGTGCACGGCAATGGTCAGGAATTTCTATCCCGAGTTGCTCGGCAAATCGACACACGCCAGCGCCAACACATTTGAGTTCGCCGAATTCCTGGTTCGCAAACTCGGTGTCACCGACGTCGGCGCGAAATTTCCAGCCAAGGTTAC
Source organism: uncultured Verrucomicrobiota bacterium (assembly GCA_964487175.1). Classification (GTDB taxonomy): domain Bacteria; phylum Verrucomicrobiota; class Verrucomicrobiia; order Palsa-1439; family Palsa-1439; genus CAWFPN01. Next base: position 1,980 of record CAZAQZ010000025.1, read on the forward strand.
CTACCATGACGCGTGTCACGCGCTGCGCGAGTTGCGACTGAAGGACGAGCCGCGCCAGCTTTTGCGCAATGTCAAAGGACTCGACCTCGTAGAGATGAGCGAGGCGGAAACCTGCTGTGGGTTTGGCGGCACGTTTTCTGTGAAGTTCCCGATGATTTCCTATGCGATGGATGAAGTGAAATGCGCTTCCATCGAGAAAACCGGTGCGGAGTACGTTGTCTCGGGTGATTCGAGCTGCCTGATGCAGATCGACGGATATCTGCGCCGCCAGAAACTGCCGATCAAAACCATCTCGCTCGCGGAAGTGCTGGCATCCACATGAAGCCAAGCCTTGCCGCCGAAGAATTCCGCCGGGCTGCCACCGAAAAGTCCAGCGACTCGCATCATCGCGCCGTGCTCCAGAAAGCCATCGGCACCTACAATGCCGCCGTGGCCGTAGGTAAAGCGCGGTTCGCTGACTGGCAGGAGGCACGTTCACAGGCCGCGCAAATCAAATGGGAAACCATCAATCATCTCGACCGTTATCTCGAACAATTCGAGCAGAAGGTGATCGAAAATGGCGGCCACGTGTTTTGGGCGGAGACCGCGCAAGAGGCGCGCGATTATGTCCTGTATCTGGCCCGCAGCCGCGACGTGCGGAAGATCGTTAAATCCAAATCGATGACCACCGAGGAAATCCATCTCAACCAGGCGCTCGAAGAGGCGAAGATTGAGGTACTCGAGACCGACCTTGGCGAATACATCTGCCAGATTCGCCACGAACCGCCCTATCACATCGTCACGCCCGTCATGCACCTGACCAAGGCCGACATCGCGCAGACATTCCACGAAAACTTCGGCACCCCCATCGACGCTCCCGCTGAGGAATTGGCAGGCATCGCGCGCCGCCGGTTGCGCCAGGATTTCCTCACCGCCGACATGGGAATCACCGGCGCGAACTTCGCCATCGCGGAAACGGGCATGGTCGCCGTCACGGAAAACGAAGGCAACGCGCGTTTGAGCTTCTCGCTGCCGCGCATTCATGTCGCCATCGCCGGGATTGAGAAACTGGTTCCGCGTTTCGACGACCTGGCCTTGTTCTGGCCGTTGCTGTCGACAAGCGGCACGGGCCAGGCGGTCACCTGCTACAACTCGCTCATCGGCGGCCCGCGCTATGTCGGCGAACCCGACGGCCCGGAGGAATTTCACGTCATCCTGCTGGACAATGGCCGCACCCGCTTGCTTGCGGACGCCGAACAGCGCGATGCGCTTCATTGCATTCGTTGCGGCGCGTGCCTCAATGCCTGTCCCGTCTACAAGAACATCGGCGGCCACGCCTACGCCACGACGTATCAAGGGCCGATTGGTTCGGTCATTACGCCGCACCTGCGCGATGGGGCCGAATGGTCGCATCTTCCCTACGCGAGCTCGTTGTGCGGGGCCTGCACGGACGTGTGTCCCATGCGCATCGACCTGCATCATCACTTGCTCCATAACCGCCGCAACGCCGTGCGCAGCCATTTCGACAATCCACTGCAGCGGCTCGCCTTTCAGGCCTGGCTCTGGGCCATGCAAACCGAAATGCGTTACACGGTCGCCACCAAACTTGCCGCGATGCTGATGCGTATTGGACTCGCGCGTGCTGCCCTCCGTCCCTGGACGGAAACCCGCGAGTTTCCTGAACTGCCCGCGCGAACATTCAAAGACTGGTGGCGCGGCAACCATGAATAGCGATCTCGCCCGTGAAAACATTCTTGGTCGTGTGCGCGGCGCGTTGCGCGCGCCGGCTCACAAACCGGCCAAACCATCGGGCATTCCCATTTTCCCACCGATTCAAGACCTCGAAGCGCGCTTCCGCGAACAGTTCGTCTATCTCAAAGGTGAAATCATCGAAACCTCCGACCAACTGCGAGCGTTTCTTGGGAATTTCCCCGCAATCGCGACCGATGGAAGCGAACTTGTGCGAGAAGCCGTCGGGGAGGCCACGTCAGCCCTTCGCAACTGCGACATCGGCGTGACCGGGTGCGATTGTCTCGTGGCGCGGACCGGCTCGATCTTCGTATCGACCCGCTCAGCGGGAGGCCGCGCGTTGTCGGTGTTGCCGCCGGTGCATTTGGTGATCGCGCGGCGGGACCAGTTGCTCCCCGATTTGCCCGCCGCATTCGCACTGCTTCGCCAGCGTTATGGACATCGATGGCCCAGCCAGCTCACGCTCATTACCGGGCCGAGCCGCACGGCCGATATCGAGAAAATCCTGGTGATGGGCGCACACGGTCCGAAGCGGCTGGTGCTCTATTTCGCCGCGTGATTTCCAAAGCTCTCCATGATTTTACCGGGACTGCGCTCCAGCATCGGGTCGAATACAAACATCCGCAGACAGGCCCAAATCGAGATGTGCGGACTGTGCCATTCGACACGTCCTTCGCGAATCGCGCGGAAGATGGAAGGAATGGTCGGTTCCGCGTCGACGAGCGTGTAATGACGGCCAAACATCCAGAGGTTGTGCGAGTCGGAATTGGCGATGATCGGTTTGTTGTGCTTGTGGGCGACGCGCACGGCCTGCTGGTTGTACCGGTTCATCAGTTGGAGATGGATCTGCGCGTACTCGATTGCGTCGAACAGGTCGATGTTGGGTTCCAGTTGCCGTTTGAGGCTTTGACCAACCGGGAAATAGGGATGCGGCGCGACTATCAGCAAATCGTCGCCCCGCTCCCGCTTAAATGCGCGCAGGTCGGCCAATGTTGCGATGCGTTCCACTTCGCGTTGCGTCACATTGTAAAGCAGCACATCGCTCCGCTCCACGTTCCACTCGACCGACCGGATGAGCAGTAAGCCCTTCGTCCGCGCATAGTCGAACACTCGCTCATCATCGAGCACCTTGTTGTGCAGCGTGATCGCAATCGCGCCAAAGCCGAGTTCGACGGCGCGGTCGATGAGCGCCGTCGCGGGATAACGCAATCCGTCCTCGGGGTCCTCGCCCGAGTGCATGTGTAAATCCACCTTGATCATCGGGACATTCTTACCATTTTTCCTTCCGCTAGGAAAAACAGCAATGTTTCGCGCACGTCCACGCCGGCAATGTGTTTCACTGCCTGCTTATAAGCCTCCAGTTGCGCGCGGTAACGGTCGGCATCAATCCGGCTGTCCGTCTTGTAGTCCACCAACACCCAGGCGTCGTCTTCGCGGAACAACAAATCGATTTTCCCTTCCAGCAGTCCCTCCTCGGTCATCATCGAGAATGGCAATTCGCGCAACACCTGCGCCGATTTGCGAACGCGGGCCAGCAGGTCTGACCCCAGCGCATGTTGCAGCATCTGCGTGGCCCGCTGTTTGTCATCCGCACTTAGACCCGATTCCCCGGTAATCCGTTGCACCTGCTGAAGTTGTTCGTCTTCCGCCGCGCTCAGGGTCAGATGCTCCAACGCGTCATGAATGAAGATGCCAAGTTCGATTGCGCGCGCGCGGGATGTGCCATCCAATCTATCGGCGCTGATCGCCGCTTCTGTTTCTTCCTTGAGCTTGGACGGACTGAAACGTGACAGCGGCTGCGCCGAACGTTGGAGGAGTTCACGATGGCGCGCCTGCCAATCCCGACGCTTCGCAATCAACCTCTTCACCTCCGCATCGGCGTTGCCATCCAGCTTAACCAGCACCGGCGCTGTATCAACACCCTCCGCCGACGGCAGCGTCTCCGCTTCGATCAGTTCCACCAACGCACTCGCCATGGGATCGAACCCGCCTCGCAACAAATCGAGCCGTCCACCTTTCTCCCTGAACCACGGGACGATCAGCTGCCGCTGAGCGCGTGTCGCAGCAACGTATAACAACCGGATCTCCTCCGCCTCGTCGCGTTTATCCTGATGTTCGCCAGCGGCATCGAACTCGTTCGTCCTGCGCGACGCGAAACGGACCTGCATGGTCCCCGTCTGTTTGTCCGGCTGCAGCTTCGGTCCGCTGTCCTGCGAACCGCCCGCCAGGTCGGCCAGCACCACCACGGGAAACTGCAGTCCCTTGGACTTGTGCATCGTCAACAGGCGCACGACATCATCGGTCTCCTCGTTCGCCGGTGACGGTTCCTCGTCCATGCCGCCGAGCACGGTCTCGCGCAACCGCCGCACAAACGCGCGCACGGAGCGCAGTCCCGCGGTTTCAAATTGCCGCGCCAGCTCCAGCGCCTTCTGGAGATTGGCCACACACTGTGCGCCGTCGGGTCTTACAAAATAGGCTTCGCAGATTTTCGTGCGGGCGAAGACGTGCTCGACGTAACCCGCCACGGAGAACGCGTGGCGTTGCTCGTGCAGTTCGCGAAGCAAGGAGAAGCCCTGGCGGACCCGGTCGTTCTCACCCGCCGCAGCGGCCTGAAGATAATTCAGTCCGGTCGTCGCCGAGACCAGCAGGATTTGGTCGTCGGTCCAGCCGAACAGTGACGTGCGCAACACGGCCACAAGATGGAGACGGTCATTGGGGTTATCGAGGCACGACAACAGGGAACTGAGCGTTTGCATCTCCTGGCGCAGGTAGTAATCCTTGCCGCCGATGATGCGAACCGGCACGCCGGCATGCTGCAGCGCGTCTACGAAAACGTCCATCGCCGTGAAACTCCGGAACAACAACGCGATGTCACTCCAGCGGCGGCCCCCGTCTTCGATCTGCTGTTTGAGGTGACTGGCGATGGCCGCGGCTTCGAGTTCCCGCGACTTCTGGATGGTGGCGTCCGCAGGGAATTGTTTGGGTCGAAGCAACACGACGGTCGGCTGGTCGGTTTGATGCGCCGGGCTCGGCTTCAACTCGACGTAATCGGGCTGGTAATCGCCATCGGCCGGTTTGCAAATGAGTTTTGAGAAGACGTCATTCACCCAGGTGAGGATCGTGGACTGGCTCCTGAAGTTTTGCTGGATCGTCAGTGTCTCGCCTTGCTTTTCGATGAGGCGCCTTGCCTTGCTGTACATCTCGATGTCCGCCCGCCGAAACCCATAGATGCTTTGCTTCGGGTCGCCCACGGCGAAGAGTTTGCCATTGAGCAGCTTCACATCCTCCCAGCGTTTCGCCAGCGGTTTGCGCTCGGCGAGGAAAAACACGATCTCAATCTGCAACGGGTCTGTGTCCTGAAACTCGTCCACGAGCAGGAACTTGAAGCGCTCCTGCAACTGGCCGCGCACCGCGAGATCGTCGCGCAACAAATCCCGTGTGTTCAGCAACAGATCATCGAAATCCAGCAAAGCCTTCTGCTGTTTCACGGCGTCGAAATGCCGGACAAACCCTTCAAGCCATTGCACCAACTCCGTGAGAAAATTGTGATCGACCGCAACACGGAATTCTTCCAGCACACCCTTCAGGCCCGTGACGATCTCTTTCATTTCCCTGAACGCCTCGGGCGAATCGAATTGCGCTTTCGCTTTCGGGTTGGTCAATTCAAGCCCCGCAAGGACCGCTGCCTTCCGGTCGTCCGTCGCCTGCTTCAGCCGCGGCAGCGCATCCAGCAGTGTACGGGCCCGTTGAACCATTGGTTCTGACCGCGCAACACAATGAGCAAGGCAACGCTCCAGCGCAGGCGTGGCCGCTTGCATCCGGGCAATTACCTCGTCAGCATTAGCCGGCACCTGCGCCGGCCAGCGCGCGTTAAGGAGTTGCGCCTTTTGTTCGACGAGTTCCCTTGCCAGCGAGTGGATCTGGTCAATTCCCACGTCGAATAACAGCGCGCGGCGCAATGGTTGCGGGTCGCGCGTCAATTCCGCGCCAATCCACTGTTCCCATGCCTCCTCCAGCAGCAATTCCTTCTGCAGGGCGTCGGCCACTGCGAACTGCGGGTCCAGTTTCGCCTCGACGGGACGCTCACGCAGCACCCACGCACAAAATGAATGGATCGTCGTGATGTGCGCCCTCTCCAAATCGTTCAGCGCCTCCCGCAGACACCCAGCCTCGGCGTCAGACGGAGGTTCTTTCTTCGAACCGAGCCTCATCTCGATTGTCTCCCGCAGTTTGATCTTCAACTCTCCCGCCGCTTTTTCCGTAAATGTGATCGCGACGATCTCGTGCAGTCGCGCACGTCCCTTAAGGAGAATGGACAGAATACGCGCGATGAGAGCGGTGGTCTTTCCCGTGCCGGCAGCTGCCTCGACGCACAACGTGGTGTCCAGGTCGTTCGCGGCCGTGTCGCGCGCTTGTTGATCGACGGGGCGATCGCTCATTCGATGCTCTCCCGCATCTCGCGAAAGTCGGCCATCTGTGCGGCGCCGCTCTTGCGTTCGTACAACTTGAGAATGCCGTTCCCGCAGATGGGACGGAAATCGCAATTGCGGCAGCCGTCCTGTGTCGCATATTGGGCGAACACGCCGTCGCGGATCATCCGGGCTGCCGTATTCAGGATGCCAGTCAATTCCCCCTCACGTTGCGTCAGTGCCTCGCGCGCAAATCCGACACGGCGATAGCCACCGCGTAACGTCAGGAACAGATAACTGGCCTCTGCAACGGTCACGCCAGCCAGCAATTGTTCCGCAGCGAGGATGTACAGCGGTAATTGGAGCGCCTGTCCGCCGGCGAACGAGTCCTCCTTGTACTTCGCACGCACCTTGCCCGTCTTGTAGTCAAAGATGCGCGCCCGCCTGCCGTCATTGCTCAAGTCGATTCGATCAATCTTGCCGCGCAATCGCAGCGCGTGTTGCTTGTTGATTGCAATGGGGACATCTTCAAATTCGTACTCGAACTTGCTCGGCAGCCAATCATTCCCTGCTGTGCTCAACTCGCGATCCAGGAACGTGGCCAGTTCCTCACGGATCATCTCCCGTTTGATTCCCCACACGCTCGGGTAACCGGTAACACCCTCGCGCTCGAACCGGTCGAGACATTGATCGGCTGTATCGCGAAGGCGCGCTTGATAGTCTGCCGCTTTCTTCGGATCCAACGGCAGGCGGCCCGCATCCGCCATCCTCTTGAAAAACTCCTCAAGTATCTCGTGATACAGTGACCCGAGATCGAACGGATCGATGCTCATGGCGCGCTCAGGTTCCTCCCACGGGTCGAGTCCAAGAACGTGTTTCTGGAAATAGAAAAACGGGCAGAACGTAAAATCCTCCAGCGACGTCGCGCTGATAACGAGGTTCTCGAGGCCAAACCTCTCGCGCAAGAGCTTCACCGAGGCGGGCATCTCGATCAAGCCGTCGTGGCGGGTGAGCGTGCGCTTGCCCCAACGTTCCTGTTCCGCCTGCAGGCCGGCTGGCAATAACGACGAGATGACCTCCAGATAATCGCGGGCGCTGCTGGACCGTTTTCCCGCCAGCTCGTGCAATGCCCCGAGGTCGAGTTCGCGCTCATCAATGGGCCGCTGGTCGGACACGATTGCTGACATTGGAGTCTTTGTGAAGTTCGGCAGCTTCTCCAACGATTCAAACGTGGTTACTCCCGCGAAATCCAGCAGAAGGAATGATGGCACACGGGGCCGCGCTGTGGCAGGTTCGATCCGGGGATAGCTCAGCACAAGTTTTTCACCGGCGGCGGCTGCGGTCAGCCGGAACAAAAGTCGTTCTTCTTCGCGTCCGCGCAATTTGAGAGGAAGCTCCAACTGCCGCCGCTTTAGGGTCTGGTTCAGTTCATGCCGTTCTTCGTCGAGCAGGAGCGGGTCTTCGCGGACCACGCGCGGGAAGCTTTTCTCGACAAGCCCCACCACAATCACCAGCGGCCACGACAAACCGCGGGCGCCCATGACGTCGCCCACAAAGACGTTGCCACCCTGGAAGCTGCCAGGCTGCTCCCGTTCGCTGTCGAGGGCCTCGATACAAGCATCAACGAACGCGGAAAATGACACCGGCGACTGGAACGCGTCCAATTCCGCAAGTGAGTTCAGCACGTCGATGACCGGTTGATGACGCCCGCCAAAAGCCAGAAACGCTTTCGTCACGGACTCCGTGAACTCCGGCCACCGCCCGTCCCGCGGGATGTTCCTGCCTGCCGCAAACAATTGCTCGACGAACGCCAGTAGTTTCGTGGCGCCGGGCAGCGCAGCTTTCATCGCCGCTTGCAAGCGAGACAGCCATTGCGTTTCACCATCGACAATCCCAAGCCGCACGGACAACCCTTCCCAATGCGAATGCGGGCCAATGTAACTGGCCAGCTCCATCACATCCGAGCGGCTGAAGTTGGAGCGGATCGCTTCCAGGAACAGAAGCAGCCGTTTCGCGTCCGAATGTTCCGAAAGCGGTCGCCCGCCGCGAAAGAATGCGTTCACGCCGGTTTGCGCCAGCGTGTCGCGCAGGATCGTATCGTACTGTTCGCGGCTCCGGCATAAGATCGCCACGTCATTGAACGTCTTGCCGGTGGACTCCACAAACTCCAGCGCCGCCCGAATCGCCTCGCGTGTTTCGCTGGTCTCGCCCGGAGCGCTCACGATGCGAAGTTCGGGTGCGGGGCCGGTTCGCCTGGTCTGCATGGTTTGATATCCGAGCTTCTCGAACCATTTTCGTAACGGTTCGCTGTACTCACAGTCCCGGGCGTCATGGGGAAAGAACACGGCTGCAGGTGCGATTCGCCCGACGAGGTTGCGTTGCACGGTCGTCAAATCGTAGAACCCGTACAAAAGTGTCGGCGGCTCGTTGGCAATAGACGGTGCTTTGGCAGCCAGCTCGAACATGTCCGCTTCATCACCCCATTCGTGCTGGTCCAGCCAATCGCAGAATGCGGAATAGGCGGCGGCGAGTTCTCGCAGCTTCTTCGAGCTGGCCGCCGCGTGAAACGTCTTGGGACCGATGCCGGCTTGCTTGAGGTCTTTGAATGTTTCCAACAACGCGGCGCGAAAACCGCGCGTTTCGCGCACGGACGCGAAGTACCCCTGCCGGGGAATGGCTCCCTTCGCGATCTGGTCGCAGAGCAATTCGAGACCGAGCCGGGGCGCAATGCGGATGGACTGTTCCGGTATCCGTTCCGTGGCCATCTCAGTCAATGTTTGGAAACGGAGATTGATGTGACCACCTCCCAAGCCAGCGGAGGCCGCCAGCACACGCCGTAAATGCACCGCCAGCAGGTGGGTGGGCACGATGATGCGGACCAGCGCCAATGGTCCCCAGGCCTGTTTACAAGCCGCGACCTGCTCCGCGAGGGCGGTTTCAAGGCAGGGCTGAAACGGACCGAGGAAAAGTTTGCGTGGCGTTTCTTTGCGAAAATTGTTAGTCGTACCCACTGCCGATGAAGATTCTGCCCAAGTATATCACACACCAGACAATCATCACTTTGTTTTTCAGCGTTTGCGTGTTCACGTTTGTGCTGCTGCTGGCCCGCGTCCTGAAGGACCTCAGCGACCTGCTGGTCAACCGCCAGGTCGGCATCGAGGTCGTCGGGTTCTTCTTATTATTGCTGCTGCCCACCGTGTTCAGTTTTTCGCTGCCCATGGCGATGCTGACGACGACGCTCCTGGTGTTTGGGCGTATGAGCGCCGATAACGAGATCACCGCCATCCGCGCGAGCGGAATCGGCCTGGGCCGCGTGGCCGCTCCGGTGATTTTGCTTTCCTTTGTGATGACCGGGCTTTGCTATTACATGAACACGACGCTGGCGCCGCAGTGCCGGTTCAGATTCCGCACATTGTTCCTGGAAATGGGAACGCGACAACCGATGGCCCTGCTCGAGGAAGGCACCTACATCAAGGATTTTCCCGGCTACGTCATTTACGTCGGCCGCAAGAAGGAGAACATCATCGAAGACGTCACGTTGTACGCGCTGGATACAAACGGCAACGTCGCTTCCAGCCTGCGGGCGCTGAAGGGCATCGTGAAAGGCGAACCCGAACAGAAAAAACTGTTGTTGGACTTGTATAACGTTCGTGGCGACCTGCGTGACCCCAGCGACCCGACCAACATCCGAAAAATCCGACCGGGCACGACCGCCCAACGCTATCCGGTCGAGCTTGATTTGGGACAGGCATTTCGCCAGGCAAGATCGGGGCGGCGATTATCGGATCTGCTTTTTCCAGAATTGCTCGACGAGATCAAGCGGCTGCGTAATGAAGGGATTTATCCCGCCGCCGCGCTGATGGAAGCGCACCAACGCGTGGCGATGGCCGTTGCCTGTATTGCCTTCACCTTGATCGGGATTCCGCTGGGCATCAAGACAAGCCGGCGCGAAACGTCGATTGGTGTGGCAATCAGCCTGGTGCTGGCGCTGATTTACTACTTCACGATGGTGCTGTCGCATACGCTGCGCAACCATCCCCACCTGTATCCCGAAGCAATCCTCTGGATGCCAAACCTGATTTTCGAGGTACTCGGGCTTTGGCTGCTGTGGCGCGTCACGCGGGTTTAACCACCGCCCAATTTTCTGCCCATCACCTCGACCAATGGGCGAATCTCGGACATCAATTCACCAAATTGCTGAGGCTTCAGTTGTTGTCCACCGTCACTCAATGCGGTGGCCGGATCTGGATGCACTTCCACGAGCAATCCGTCGGCCCCGGCAGCGACCGCGGCGCGCGACAGCGGGATCACCATGTCGTAGCGCCCCGCTGCGTGGCTCGGATCAACGAACACGGGCAGATGGGTTTCCTTCTTCGCCACCGCGACGGCGCTGATATCGAGAGTGTTACGGCAGGCGTGTTCGAACGTGCGAATTCCCCGTTCACAGAGGATCACGCGGTTGTTGCCATGAACGCAGATGTATTCGGCGGCAAGCAACCATTCGTCGACGAAGCTGGACATGCCGCGCTTGAGCAGAATCACTTTGCCCGAAGCAGCCGCGGCGGCGAGCAACGGGACGTTTTGCGCGTTGCGCGCGCCGATCTGCAGCACGTCAGCCACCTCGGCAACCATCTCGACATCCTGGGGCGACATCACCTCTGTGACGATGGGCAATCCCGTGGCCGCGCGGGCTTGTCTGAGCAACTCAAGTCCCTCGCGGCCCAAACCCTGGAAGTCGTACGGCGAGGTGCGAGGCTTGAAGGCGCCGCCTCGAAACAGGGTTGCGCCGTACGACTTCACCGCCTTCGCGGTTTCTAAAGTCTGTGCCTGGTTTTCGACCGAGCAGGGCCCGGCAACGACATGAAATGTCTTTCCGCCAATCTTGCAGCCGTTCACGTCCAGCACCGTGTCCGTTGGCTGGTACTCCCGGCTGACGAGTTTGTATTTCTTTTGGACCGGGGTGACGCTTTCAACCTGCGGCAGAACGATCAGGGATTCGAGCGTGTGATGGTTTCGTTCGTCGCCGACACAGGCAACGACGGTGCGTTCGACACCCCGGATCAGTTTTGGCTCGTAACCGAATTTCTTCACCGCATCCGCCACTTGTTGAATCTCGGGTTCCTTCGTTCCTGTCTTCAATACGATGATCACTGTTTCTCCTTCTCCCGCTCGGGGGACGGTTTGCGGCAATAAAAAAACCGTCCCGCATCCGCGGGACGGTTTGACGTGTACTTCGTAGGCGTCAACACAGCGCCCGCAGACAGGTCTGGCTAAAGTAAAACCAGAACCAGTTCGCGGTGCCGTAATAACGCTCGTTCTTCATAAACCGGAGGGAAGATTAGCAGCGCCAGGCTTGAATGTCAATCCTTTAGGCGCTTGGGTGGTGGGCTACTTTGAAATCCGCGGTGTAGCAGTAGTCAGCGGCTGCTTGTCCGTATCAAAGTCTCCAACCTTTCGTTTGAAAGCCTCTTGGTCAACCACACGGACAGTGTTTGAGTCTCCGGGATACCCGTTCAGATAGATAGCGCCCGGCGACTTCGAGCCGATTCGGTAGTCGATATAGATGTCGAAGGTTTTGCCTTCAACGTCTGTGATTTTGACCTGCTTAGTCCCGCCATCGTTGAAAGCGTTGATTACGATTAGCCCCCCAACATGCTCCCGCTCGACTGGAGGAACTATCCTGATGCCGTCTTGGACGAAAGCCCGATTTATTGGGGCACAACCCGCAATCAAAGCCATGAAAACTAGAAAAGGCGTTGCCTTCATGTTCGCCCGCAATTCTGCTCCTACCCCTTCCATTCTGCAAGCCAAACGAGCCAGCCCCATCGACCTGCAATTATGGGATTGCCGCAGTAACAACTCTGCGGCGTTTGCCCCGAATACTACATCGGGGCGTCTCGTCAAACTCGGCTCCGTCGGACTCGGCTCCCGGCCTACAGCGTTCGGTCAGGCGTTGGCTTGCTCTTGCGTTTCGGGTCAGGGTCATGATATATCGCTTAGCGATATATTATCCGTTTCCCGTCGCGAGCGGCTGCGGGTGGCGGTGAATGTGGGGATGGGTTTGGGTTCATGGGAGGCGAAGCCGGCGCCCTTGTGCCGCCGGGCGACCGGCAACTGCCGTTGCCACTGACCGGGAAACTGAGCTGCATTGAATTGATTTGTTCATCGGCTCGGAACGTATCGTTCCTATGGGAATGCTGGATCGAACCTTGTTGCACGGGAATGCGGAAACACTGGTGCTGGCGTTGCTGGCAGAAGGCGAACAGTATGG
>CAZAQZ010000026.1:0-14044 GCA_964487175.1 uncultured Verrucomicrobiota bacterium
GCCGGGCAAAGCGCATCCACTGGAACTTTGCCGTCCGCCAATCGAACGGCGGCGTCTTGATGTTGCGGTAAACGCCGTCGGGATACATTCCTTCGTCGATGAAAACGTAATTGCTGGCGTTCTGGCCGATGACCTCATCGAGGTTGCCTTGTCCCTCGCCGCTTCCCACGTGTCCGACGACGTTGCTGGTCCCAATGATCATCAATTGCAGCGTGTATTCCTGGTAATCGTTAACGTAGACCGTGCTGCCCGAGGTCAGTGTCGTGCGCCGGTAACCGTGATGACTCGAATCCGTCTGGTCCATCGTATACACCGGCAGGGAATCGGATCGTCCGCAGCCCAACAGGCTGAGGCAGGCGATAGCGAGAACGAAGAGAAGGAATTCAGCAGTAAAGTTCTTTGGCTGAAGCTGGGGAGTCACGTTAGACCTGTGGGGCGGCAACATTCCACCCATAATTCTCCACAAAAAACCGTTTCCCCTTTTGCACCACCTTATGGCCTTCGGCGGCGAGCTTGCGTTTCAATGCGGCGATGCCGCCGGGGTATTTCGGATTTAATTCGCCACCCGTCTTGAGCGTGCGCCAGTACGGGGTGGTGTTCTTTTTGCCTTCCGCGGCGGCTTCGACGGCGGCGTGGGCGGCGATCCACGCAAAAATGCCGGTCGTGATCGGGCAGGCGATGGTCGCGCCATGACGGCGCGCGAGAGCCTTGCGAAGGTCGTCAATGGTGGTGAGTTTGCCTTTCGGCACGCGGCGCATGAGGTCGTCCACTTCCATGGGTGCGGGAATCACAAACGTGCCCGTGCCCCAGCGCTTGCTCTTTCTGGCATCAATCCGACAGACCTTGGGAAAGCCCTTGTTGTCGGCCAATTTTTCCTGCCAGGATTTCTTGCTGTAGGGCATCAGGGTTTCTTTACCAAATGGGCCGTGCGTTTGCCACAAAGAATGGCTGAATCACGGGAAGCATATCTGCTACGATGCGCGACGATGAGCGAACGGCAAAAGGGGTGGTGGGCGCTGGCGTTGATGCTGGCGGTGTGGTGCACGCCGACGTTGTTCGTGAAATACCTCATGCCGTATTACGATCCGTTCGCGCAGAATTTTTGGCGGTACCTGAGCAGCACGGCAATGATGCTGCCGTTGATGGCCCGTCAGTTGCGCAGGGACGGCAGGCGCGAAGGACTCACCAAACGGCAATGGCTGTTGCTGCTTTGGCCGACGCTGCCCAACATCCTGTACCAGACTTCCTGGGTGTGCTCGCAACTCTGGCTCGAACCGGCCTACACGGCGTTTCTCAACAAGGCCAGCGTGTTGTTCGCGGCGATCATGGCGTATGTGTTGTTCCCTGAGGAACGTCCGCTGTTCCGGTCCAACCGGTTTCTCATCGGCGTCCTGCTGTGCGTCGTGGGCACACTCGGTCTTTCGCTGCAACGATCGAGCCTCGGCGTGATGAAAATGAATCTGGCGGTGCTGCTCGTCTTGTTCAGCGCGGCGATGTGGGCGGCCTACAGCGTCGTCGTGAAGAAAATTGCGCCGAACATCGGGTCCACCGTCTCATTTGCCGTCGTCAGCATGTACACAACAGTAGCGATGGCGGTGCCCGCGCTGGCGTGGGGTCATATCGGCAATTTCCAGCGCACACCGTGGCAGGTGAACGTGATCATGGTGCTTTCCGCCATGATGTGCATCGGGTTGGGGCACACACTGTATTACTATGCGCTGAAGGTCATCGGCGTGTCCGTGTGTGCGACCTTGCTGCTATTGACGCCGCTCGGCACATTGCTGTTATCGCGATGGTTGTTCCACGAACAAATGACCATCGGGCAGATCGTATGGGGCATCGTGCTTCTGTTGGGCGGCGGGCTGACTGTCTGGGCCAAAGAACGGCCTGGCTCGCTCGCCGTGGCGGAGGCGGCACAGGCGGCGGACAGCTAACCATCATAGATCCGACAGCAAATTCAGAATTCCCCGCGTTGACAGTGTTTCGCCCATCCTATAGTTTGGGGAGCCATGACAACCCCGGACAAATTTGCCGCCCTCAGAGACGTGGCGACCCGTCTCCGTATTCATTCTGTCAACTCCACCACCGAAGCAGGCTCCGGCCACCCGAGCACCTGTTGTTCCGCCGCCGACATCATGGCGGCGCTGTTCTTCGGCGGAATGCATTTCGACCCGAAGAACCCGAAGAACCCGGGCAATGACCGTCTCGTGCTCTCGAAGGGACACGGTGCGCCAGTGCTCTACGCGGCTTGGGCGGAGGTCGGTTTCATTCCCGTCGAACATCTGCTGACGCTCCGGCGGTTCGATAGCGATTTGGAAGGGCATCCCACGCCTCGGCTGCCGTTTGTGGACGTCGCGACGGGCTCGCTCGGGCAGGGATTGAGCGCGGCGGTCGGCATCGCGTTCGCCGCCCGTATCGATAAGCGCGACTGTCATACATGGGCGTTGCTCGGGGACGGTGAAAGCGCCGAAGGTTCCGTCTGGGAGGCGGTCGAGACAGCCAGTTACTACAAATTCAACACGCTGACCGCGATCATCGATATTAACCGTCTCGGCCAATCGCAGCCGACGATGTTGCAGCATGACATGGACACGTACAAGAAGCGGTTTGCTGCGTTCGGCTGGCGCACGCTGGTGATCGACGGCCACGACATGGGGCAGATCGTCAGTGCGTTGCGCAAGGCGCGCCGCAGCAAGGACGCGCCCACGGTCATTCTCGCCAAGACGTTCAAGGGGCGCGGCATTTCATTTGTCGAAGACAAGGAGGGCTGGCATGGTCGGCCACTTAAGAAGGGCGAGGAACACGACAAGGCCATTGCGGAATTGACCTCGCAACTCACGGGCGCGACCGGCGCGAAAGTGAAACGCGTCCCGCGCGAGAAGCCGATCGAACTTCCCAAACCCGCGGCCATTGAGATGCCCAATTACAAGCTGGGCGAAGCGATTGCCACCCGCGAGGCCTACGGCACCGCATTAGTGAAAGTTGGGGCAGTTGATCCGCGCGTGGTCGCACTGGATGGTGACACGAAGAACTCAACCTTCTCGGAAAAATTTCTCAAGGCGTACCCCGACCGGTTCTTTGAAGGGTTCATTGCCGAGCAAAACATGGTGGGCGTGGCAACGGGCCTGGCCAGCCGCGGCAAGGTGCCGTTCGCGTCGGCCTTTGCCTGTTTCCTGGAGCGCGCCGTCGACCAGATCCGCATGGGCGCGATCTCAATGTCCAACATGAAGCTCGTCGGTTCGCACGCGGGCGTCTCGATCGGCGAAGACGGCCCGTCGCAAATGGCGCTGGAAGACATTGCAATCTTCCGGTCGATCATGGATTGCGTTGTGCTGTATCCGACGGATGCGGTCAGCACCGAGCGTGCGGTCGAATTGGCCGCCAACCATCTCGGCATGGTGTTCATCCGCACGTCGCGTCCGAAGACCCCGGTCCTTTACGACAATCACCACGAGTTCGCCGTCGGCAAGTCCAATGTACTTCGCCACAGCGACAAGGACAAGGTGACGGTGGTCGGTGCCGGCGTAACGGTGATCGAGGCGATCAAGGCGTACGATCAGCTGAAGGCGCAGGGCACAACGATCCGTGTCATCGACATCTTCAGCGTCAAGCCGATTGACAAACCGTTGCTGCTCGAGTCCGCGAGACGTACCAACAACACCATCATCACCGTTGAGGATCATCATATTGAAGGCGGCATTGGCGACGCCGTGGCGGGAGCGGTTTCGCCCGAAGGCGTTCGTGTCCACAAGCTCGGCGTGCATCGCGTGCCGCGCTCGGGCAAACCCGAGGAATTAATGCAGCACTACGGCATCAGCGCAAACAGCATCGTCGAGAAGGTAAAGGCGCTGTAGTTGCATTGTTGTCACCCTGAGCGTAGCGAAGGGTCTCACATGGGAAGCGGGCGATCTCCGACTGCGAGAGATTCTTCGCTTCGCTCAGAATGACGAACGTTGTTATGACGAATCCTCCCGAAAAACCCTCCTCCCGCACGATGAGCATCGCGGAGATTGTCGGCATCGGCGCGTTGCTGTTGCTGCTGTACTGGCCCGTGCTGACGTGGCTGGTGCGCGCGAGCGTGGAGGTGGCGCAGTTGTCGACGGGCGCGTTGCTGGTCGTGTTCGCCGCCGCGATCTGTCTGCAGGACAGCCTGCGCACGCTGCGAATGAATCCGCAGGTGAGTTTCCTGGGGGTCACGCTGCTGGCGCTGGGAATCGCGTGTTTGTTGCTGGCACCCCGGATCGTCGCGGCCGCGCTGCCGTTGGTGATCTTTTCATTTTGCGCATCGTTTGCCGCGGTCGTCGCGTTCCTGTTCGGGGTTGCCGGCGTCCGTCAATTCCTTCCCGCGCTCGTGGCGTTCCTCGTATTCGGGTTGTTGGTGGGATTGTTTCCCGCTCTGGACTGGCCGTTGCGGGCGATGGCAGCCCGATACTCGGGCAGTTTGCTGGTCGCCCTGGGCGCGCCGGTGCGACTGGTGATCGAGCCGGGGCGGCCGGCGGAATTGGTGTTGGCCGTCGGCGGCAGGTTCTTCCGGGTCGCGACGGAGTGCAATGGATTTGGATTGCTGACCTCGTCGCTGCTGCTGGCGACGATCCTCGGGTTTCAATTCCGGCTGCCGTGGCTGAACAAACTTGGCCTGCTGGCGATCAGCGTCCCGGCGGCCATCGTCTTCAATTTCCTGCGCATTGTCAGCATCTGCCTCGTTGCGCCGCGTGTGTCGCTGTCCTATTACCTCGTCCATGAAACACTCGGGACGTTTTTTTATTTCGCCGGTCTTGCCGTCATCTGGCTCGCTGCACGAAAGGCGAAGGGATTAACTGGAAAGAACGTGGATATGCCTCCGAATCAGAATCGCCGAAGTGGGATTTAAATATATGCAAGCGACCATCAACGACACGGTGCTGAATTACACGGAGAGCGGCAAAGCCGATGCGCCGGCAGTGGTGCTGGTGCACGGGTTTCCGTTCAGCCAGGAGATGTGGACGCCACAAGTGAGCGCGTTGGGGCAGCGCCATCGCGTGATTACCTACGATGTGCGCGGACACGGGAAAAGCCCGGCGGGTGACGGGCTGTACACGATTGAATTGTTCGTGGACGATTTGATCGGGTTGCTCGACCACCTGAAGATCGAGAAGGCGATCGTGTGCGGCCTTTCGATGGGCGGCTATATCGTGTTGCGGGCAATGGAACGAAACCCGGAACGATTCCGCGCGCTGGTGCTATGCGACACCCAAAGCGGGGCGGATTCGAATGAGGCGAAAGTGAAACGGGCGGCGGCGATGAAGTCGGTCACGCAACAGGGCGTGGCCGCGTACGCGGAAGGATTCGTCAAAGCCGTGTTTGCCCAGGAAACATCTACGGTCAATCCCGAAGCTGTCAAAACGATCAAAACGATCATCTCGAACAATCCGCCCCTCGGCATCCGCGGGACGCTGTTGGCGTTGGCAGCGCGCACGGACACCACGGCGAGTCTCTCGAAGATCAACGTGCGGACGTTGATTCTGGTGGGCGAACACGATGCGATCACGCCGCCCACGGCCGCGCAGGCGATGCACGAGAGCATCCGCAATTCCGAGCTGCATATCATTCCCCATGCGGCGCACCTGAGCAATTTGGAAAACCAGCAGGAGTTCAATACGCAATTGGTCGGTTTTCTCGCGCGAGTATGAGCAGGATTCTCGTCTCGGGCCTGATCAACATCGAAACCACGGTGCAGGTCGAATCGTTTCCGATCGATTATACACCGGTGCGCTATCCGTTCTTCGGCGTGGCCAGCACGGTGTCGGGCGTCGGCTTCAACATCGCCAAGGCGTTGACGACGCTGGGCGATACGGTGCCGTTCCTGTCGTTTGTCGGGCGCGATCCGGCGGGCAACCTCGTCCGCGACGCTCTCAATCGGCTCGGGATTGAGGGGACATTCATCGTCGAAGGACTGGAGCAGACTCCGCAGTCGGTGATTCTGTACGACAAGACGGGTCGTCGCCAAATCAACGTAGATTTGAAGGACATCCAGGAGGAAGTGTATCCGGCAAAGGGATTCGACACAGCGATCAAGGGCTGCTCTCTGGCCGCGTTGTGCAACATCAATTTCTCGCGGCCGCTGCTCGAACGGGCGCGGCACGCTGGCGTGCCGATTGCGACGGACGTTCACGCGATCTCGAAACTGGACGATGAGTACAATCGTGATTTCATGGACGAGGCGCAGGTGTTGTTCATGAGCGATGCGTCGTTGCCCTGTGCTCCCCGGGACTGGGTGAAACAGGTGCTCGACCGTCATGGCTGCGAGATCATCGTCGTCGGCCTGGGAGCAGACGGCGTATTACTTTCCGTCAAGCGCGACCGGTTTATGGAACGGATTCCGGCCGTCATGCCCCGGAAGTTGGTCAACACGATTGGCGCGGGCGATGCTCTATTCTCCGCGTTTATCCATGGTTACGCACGGACGGGTGATCCATATGAATCGATTCGCAAAGCGGTCCTGTTCGCGTCACACAAGATCAGCGCGGCGGGAGCGGCCGACGGGTTTCTCGATGGAAACCAGTTGGATCGCCTTTACGCTGAGACAAATACAGGTCTGCGGGACGATGGCCCAAAGGCGTGATTCTGGCTGGGATAGGCTTACTGAAACGATTGCAACTGCGGAGCTTTTTGTTTAAACTGACGCCCCCTATGAAGAAAACCATTCTGCTGTGCGTCCTGTTTGCGCTGTGCGTGTGTGGTGCGGCGCGTGTGTTGGCGGCAACCGACCCCGGCGAGCGGTTTCTCGACGCTTTTTTTGCGATCCAGGATGGCGACGCCGCGGAGGCCCAGAGCGATTGGAGCACGGCCAATACGAAGTATGAGGCCGCGCTCAAGGTCCTCAACGAAATCAAGGCCCAGAATCCGGATTGGAACCCACACATCATCGATTTTCGCACGAGCTATTGCAGCCAGCACCTGGAGAAATTGAAAGCCAAACTGGCTCCGGCTCCTGCACCCGCGCCAGAGACGGGTGCTGCCCAGCCGCCTCCCGAGGGAACGACCGAAGCAGCGCCAGCCGGCCCATCGGGTGCACCGCAACCGGAAGCGGCTACTGCTCCGCCGGAAAACGACCGCCTTCAGCAAATGACCAGCGAACTGAAGCAGTCGCAGGAAAAAATCCAGCAACTCCAACAAGACCGCGATGCATTGAAATCCAAACTGGATGCCGAACTGAACAAGCCGGCTCCCACCGATCGGGCCGAAGCACAGAAAGCGCTGGAGCAACTCCACGCCCTCGAAGCGGTGCGCGATTCGTTGACTGCCCGGTTGCAAGACGCGGAGGCAAAGGCGATCCAGGTCGAAACATTGAAGGCGGAACTGCAAAAGTCGCAGGAGAAAGTGCAGCAGTTGGAATCCAGCCAGGCTGATTTGAATGCGAAACTGCAGGACGCCTTGAGTAAAGCAGGCTCCAACCAAACTTCGAAGCAAGTTGAAGATTTGCTGAAGAAAAACACCGATCTGACCGCGCAACTCGCCTCTGCAAAGAACGAAATCACCACGCTGCGACAGGGGGCCGGTCCGGCGCCGAATGCAGCGGCGGAGCAGATTCATTTGCGTGCCCAGTTGACGGAAGCACAGACTGAATTGGGTAATACCAGGACCGCGCTGGCGCAAACGACCAGGGACCTTGAGTCGGTACGCGCTGAAAATGTTACCCTCAAGAAGACGAACAAGGAAATCACGGCAAGGCTGACAGAAACGGAGCGTCAACTGCGCGCCGCCAAATCCTCCAGCGAGAAGAGCACAGAGATCATTGTTGAACTGCATAAGGAAAATGCGCAATTACGTAAGGAACTGGGCAGCAGTTCGAGTGTGGCCAGTGCCGGGACTGAAGAAGGTGAAACCGAAGGACTCAATACAGAGCTGAAAGGCTGGCATCCACGGCACAAGACGGAAGTCAAGCAGGAGCCCATTCCACCACCTGCCCCCAAACCGGCGCCAGCTCCAAGCACAGTGAAGGAATCGGGCAGCAGCAAGCTTGTGGCGACGATCAACGCACCGCCCCCCGCCCAGCCGCCGGCCGCACCGGCACCGAAACCAGCACCAGCACCCGCTCCCACACCGGCGCCGGTGACCACTTCCGTTACCAACGTGGTTGCCAGCCGTCCGGTAACGCCTCCGCCCCCCGCGCCAATCAGCAACGATACGAAGTCATTGTTGAACGAAGCGCGAGCCGCCGCGGCGCTGAAGGATTATGACACAGCGGCCCTCAAGTATCAGAAGGTTCTGGCCAAAGACCCCGGCAATGTGACTGCGCTATCGCGATTGGGCGCCGTCTGTTATGAGCAGGGCAAGATGGATGAAGCCGAAGGGTATTTGCGGAAGGTGGTGGCCCTGGCTCCAAGCGACAGCCAGTCCCACTCGCTGTTGGGCGTGATCTTTTTCCGCAAAGGAAGGGTCGATGAGGCCTTCGACGAACTTACACGGGCCGTCGCGCTGGATCCGCGCAACGCCGAGGCGCACAATTATCTCGGCATCACCCTCAACGAAAAAGGCTGGGCCGCCGCTGCCGAAGAGGAGATGCGCCGCGCCATCGAACTCAACCCCCAGTACGCAGACGCCCATTTCAATCTCGCCGTCATGTACGCCAAGCAAAAAGTGCCCCGTCCCGAATTGTCCCGCTATCATTACCAAAAATCCCTCGACCTCGGTGCGCCGCCGGATCCGCAGCTCGAAGAGCTGTTGAAAAAGCTTACAGAGAAACCGGCTGAAACCAACAGCACGGCCAAGCCAGCCGAACCGGTCAGCACCGCCGCACCATCGAAGCCGTAACGGGCCGGACCGGGTTGCCTAGACGGGCAGCAGGATCTTGAACGTGGTGCCTTTTTTCGGCGTGCTGCGGACTTCGATCTTGCCGCGATGAGCGTCCACGACGATCCGGTGGACGATCGCCAGCCCGAGGCCTGTTCCCCCGGATTTGGTTGTCAGAAACGGCTCGAACAGACGTTGCCGCTTTTCCGTCGTAATCCCCACACCTGTATCGGTGAATGTGAGACAAATAGCTGACGACGGTGAAGCGCTCCACGAGGAGGAGACGGTCAGCGAGCCCCCGTCGGGCATGGCATCCGCGGAATTCAGGATCAGGTTGAGGAAGGCCTGCTCGATCTGACCGCGATCGACGCGGACCTTCGGCAGGCTGGCGGCAAATTCCGTCTTCAATCCCACTTTTTGCTGACCCAGCTTGTGGCGTGTCAGCAGGAGTACGTCCCCGAGCAGGTCGTTGATGTCCACCAACTCAAACGTCGGCTCGTTGGAGCGCGCATAACTGAGCAGGTGATCGACGATCCTGTTTAAATGGTCCATCTTCTCGGCGACGATCTCCGCATCGCGCGCGCGCGGATCGTTTTCAGGAAACTGCAGGTCGAGCGAATGAAACAGCATTTTCATCACGGTCAGCGGATTGCGGATTTCATGGGCGACCTCGGCGGCCAGCAGACCCAGCATGCCGAGTCGTTCGCTGCGGCGCAGTTGCTCGTCGAGTTGCACCATCTTTTCGTGCAGGCGCGCGTTCTCAATCGCGATGGCGGAAAGATTCGCCAGCGTGGACAGGATCTTGATGTCCTGGGTGGAGAAGCGGTACGGTTCCGACGAATAGACGTTTAATGCGCCGATGATGGAGTCTGCGACCATCATGGGCACGGACAACAGGGAGACCAGCCCTTCCTTGCGGGCCAGCTCGATGTGCTGGTAAGCGTCGTGTTCCTGGACGTTATAGACCTGCATCGGTTTGCCGCGCCGGACCACGTTGCCGATCAAGCTTTCGCTCACGCTCAAGGGCGGTTTGCTCAGGTAATCGGAGCCGGCACCGTGACAGGCGCGTAGTTCCAAGGTGCTGCGGTCGGGGCTGAGCAACATCAGCGAGCATACCTTGGTCTGCATCAAGGTGCAGGCTTCCCGCGTCACGCGCTTGAGGATTTCCTCAAGGTCGAGAGAAGAAATGATCGAGCGGCCGACCGAGAAGAGAGACTCCAGTTTGCGCGCGTTGTGGGCGACAGCCTGATAGAGCCAGGAATTTTGGATCACCTGGGCAGCCTGGTTGCCCAACGCAACCAACAGTTCCTCGTCCTCGGCGCTGAAAGCGTCCTTGCACGTCGAATCCACGTTGAGCACGCCGATCAGCGCGCCTTCGACAACCAGTGGCACGGCCAGTTCGCTGCGGATATCCTTGCGAATGGACACGTAATGCGCATTGGCCCTCACGTCGGGCACACGCCACGGCTTGCCCATCTTGGCGACCCAGCCGGTGACGCCGCGGCCGATGGCCAGTTTAAGCTGCAGCGCTTCCTTGTTAAGGCCAATGCCGACTTCAATCTCCAGCAACTGCGTGTGCGGGTTGATCAGAGCGATCGATCCGCTGGTGGCTTGCATGATGTTCACGGCTTCGCGCAGGACCAGGTTGAGAACCTTCTCCGGTTCCAGCGAGGAGTTGATGACATTGCTGACGCGGGTCAGCAACTCGTAGTGCCGGAGTTTGTCAGTCTGGGTCGGGTCCTGTCGGGGCTTGTGCATGGTCAACTGGCGAGTAATTGGATCGCGGACTCCAGCCGTTCCTTGGTCTTGGTCAACCGTTCATCATCAGAGATCTTGTTGCCGAGCTGGTCCTGGACGTAAAACGAGTCGATGGCCGCGCCCTTCTCGGTGGCGATCTTGGCGAAACTGATGTCCAGGCCCAGGTCGCTCATTGTCTGGGTGATGGTATAGAGCAAGCCGAGCCGGTCTTCGGTCTGGACTTCGATGATCGTACGCGTCTTGCTGATATCATTGTCGAACTCGATGATCGTCGGAATGCTGATTTCACGAATGCGCGGAATCTCCCCGCGCGTCGCGCGCATACGGGCAAGCAACTGGTTGAAATTGATCTCTTCTTTGTTGGTCAACGTGCGTTTCAGCATCGTCTCGGCGATCTCGAGGATGCGTGGCTCGCTCACGGCGGCGAGGTGTTTGTCGCACACCTCGAAGAAATCCAGCACCACGTGATCGCCCCGTGTGTAGATGTGCGCGCTCAAGATGTTCAGTTCGGCAAATGCCAGTGAACCACAAATCTTGGAGAACAGTCCCAGGCGGTCCCACGTGCAGATGGACACCTGCGAGTAGCCCTGTGTCGGGAACGGCCGCCAGTCAACGACCGGCGCCAGCGCATCCTCGGGCTGCTCGACCTCGAGCTGGCGCGAGAGGAAGCGATGGATCAACTGGAGATGCCGGGAGACCTCTTCCGCGCTGGTGTTGATGTAATAACTGGCGGGCATCAATTCGAAGTGCGAATAGATTTCCTCCAGGGGCAATTCGGTCTTTAGTTTCGCGCTGACTTCGCCGTACAGCTGCTCGATGCGGCGTGAGAGAATGTTCTTGGCGCGGTCCTGGCCGGCCAGCAACTGTTTGGTGCGGCGGTACAATTCCCACAACAACGCCTCTTTCCATTCCGTCCACGTCTTGATGCTGGTGCCTGCGGCATCGGCGAACGTCAGCAGCAACAGGCTGTCGAGATAAGCCTCGTTGTGGACGATGCGCGCGGCGGCTTCGATGGTCGCATGATCGTCAATGTCGCGCCGTTGCGACAACATGCTGAGTTTGAGATGGTCGTGGACCAGGAACAACAATTGCGCCGTCTCATCGGCGCCGAGCTGGAAGCGCTGGGCGACTTTGCGCGCCATTTCGTTGCTGGCTTCAGCGTGATGGGCCACATTGGCGGCTTTGCCGACGTCGTGCAACAGGACGGCCAGATACAGCACGTGGGGATGCTCCAGTTGCTGGAAGATCTTCTTGTAGCTGGCGTGCGGCGGCCCGGTGGCGTCGATGATCCTGTCCAAATGCTCGATCACCTGGAGCGTGTGCTCGTCCGCGGTGTACTGGTGGAAATATTCGTGCTGCACGAGGCAGGTCAACCGCCCAAACTCCGGCAGCAGTTTGCCGAGAAACTCGACCTCATGCATCATCCGCAAGATGCGGGCGACCTGTCCCTTGTGTTCGAGGATGGCAAACAGTGTCTCGCGCGTTTGTTGTGAAAACTGAAAGGAGCGATCAACCAGCCGCAGGTTTTGACGGATCAATGTGCGCAGTTCGGGGCTCAGGTCGGCACCGCGTTGCTGCGCATACAGAAATGCGCGCAGCAGCCGCTGCGGGTCCTCCTTGAAGACAGCCGGGGTGACCGCCGAGAGCAGGCCGGCGCGGAGGTTGAAGCCGTCGAATGTTTCCTCCTTGCGGGTGCGCCGGCCCAACAACGCCGCCAGCCGCGATGTCTTCGCCGGTTGCAGCGCCATGCGGTCGGCCAGGGCGTTGGTCAGCAGAAAAATGTTGCGCGCGTGCATGTAGTAGTCACGCATGAATGCCTCGGTCCGGCGCAGCATGTCGTGCTGGCGGTAGCCGAAGTCGGTGGCGACTGCCGGTTGCAGTCCCAATCCAATGATATCACAGGCGCGATTGGTCATGTAGTGCAACGAATTGCGCGTGCGCAAAATGAAATCGTAGGCGAGATCCAGTTGCCGTTGTTCCTGCGCTTCCACGAATCCGAGCTTGCGCAAATCCGCCAGCTTCAGCGCGCCATATTTGAAGAACGCCATCCAGATCAGGTTCTGGAAATCCCGGAGTCCGCCACAGCCGCTCTTGACGTTGGGTTCCTGCAGGTACACCGAATCGCCATACTTTTCGTGGCGGCTCTTCTGGTCGTCCATGCGCGCGGCGATGTATTCGATCTCGTGTCCCCGAACGCATTCCTTGATGAGCGCCGCACGAAGTTTTTCATGCAGATCCTCACCGCCGGCTAACAGGCGGGACTGGATCAGTGACGTCTTCGACTGCATATCGTTGTTCGCCTGGGCAACGGCTTCGTTGATGGAACGGGTGGAGTGACCGACCTTCAGCCCGATGTCCCAGAGCATGTACAACACTTGCTCGACGACCCCGGCGACATACGGATGGGCCTTGGAACCGCGCGAGCCGGTGTTGTGCAGGAACATGATGTCGATATCCGAGTAGGGACTCAGTTCGCCGCGTCCGTAGCCGCCGATGGCCAGCAAGGCGAGGGGGACTGTTTCCGGCGACTGGTTCTGGCGGTAATATTCACTCGCGGCTTCGAAGATATGTCGCAAGACAATGTCCATCATGGCTGCGCGCCCCGCGGCAATCTCCAAGCCCCCTCCGCCCGCGTGATGGGCCATTCGCAATCGATGTTCCTCGATTTTCAGGAACTTCTTGTAGAGTCCAAGGATCTCGGAGGGCTTGGCCCCGGCCTTCAAAACCAGCCGTTTGCGGGCATGCTGGCGCACTTTCTCCAAGTAGCGTCCCTGGGTCATGTC
Organism: uncultured Verrucomicrobiota bacterium; assembly: GCA_964487175.1. Classification (GTDB taxonomy): domain Bacteria; phylum Verrucomicrobiota; class Verrucomicrobiia; order Palsa-1439; family Palsa-1439; genus CAWFPN01. The sequence goes on from CAZAQZ010000026.1 coordinate 13,314, forward strand.
GCACACAATACGGAACAATCCTACGGCTCGCAAGCGGGAAACAAAACGCGCAAGGCATTGGACTTCAGCCTGTTGCAGGTGCGACTAATTGTCACACTCATGCAACTTGATTTTGCTGTTTTTTGGGGTATTGTCCCGCGACGTTTTACCCCCTAAGGAGGGGGGATGAAATGACACAAAGGACTCGTAAACACGATCCTCTGGCTGAAATTATTCGATCCCAGCACGAGGAAATTAAAAAATATAAATGGATCGAGAGTGAGAAGCAAGGTCGTGACATTGGTTGGGAACGCGCCGCCCGGGAGTGGATGCAGAAGTATTTCCCGGACTGGAAACGCCATCGCTGGCAAAACGCCATCGAGGAGGCCATGCAAGCGCAACCGGTGTACTCTTCTGAGTCAAACGGCCTGAACTGATCCGTTCGCACTCCATGCTAGCGTGGAAGTTGCGGCAAGGCGGGGAAATGTGTACTCTTCGCCCATGCTGAAGCTTGGCGTTAATATCGACCACGTCGCGACCCTCAGACAGGCACGGTATAAAACCGCCGCGCCTTCCTCGGGCGCTCACGCCGGCGCCATTCCCGAACCCGATCCCGTTTGGGCTGCCGTCGAAGCGGAACTGGCCGGTGCCCACGGTATTACCATGCATTTGCGGGAAGACCGCCGTCACATCCAAGACCGCGACGTGCGGATGGCGCGCTCTCTCATTCACACGCGCCTGAACCTGGAGAT
>CAZAQZ010000027.1:0-14031 GCA_964487175.1 uncultured Verrucomicrobiota bacterium
AGGCGGATAGGGCAAGCTGACGTAACAGTTCGATGCTCATCGCGATGCCGCGATGGAAATTGTTGAGTTCCATTTTCTCGTTGGGCGAGTGCCAGTTGCCATCGGGCAGGCCGAGACCGGCCAAAATGATTTCTCCACGCAGATGACGCTTGAAGTCACCAAGGATTGGCAGTGAACCACCCTCTCGAATGAATACCGGTTCGCATCCGAATGCTTTCTTGAGCGCGACCGCCGCCGCGCGCGCCCCATGTCCGTCAGGTGATTCCAGAAACGGCGGCGCGCCATGTCCGCCAGTGATCGTCAGCCGGACCGATTTCGGACAGAACTTGCGGAGATGTTCCGCGACAATCCGCGCGACCTTATCCGGCTCCTGGTTCGGCACGAGCCGACAGGTGATTTTTGCGCCGGCCCATGCAGGGACGATCGTTTTGCCTCCCGGCCCCTGATAACCGCCGAAGATGCCGTTGATCTCGAAAGTGGGGCGTCCCCAGCGCCGCTCGAGCGTCGTGTACCCCGCCTCTCCAGCAAGTTTGGAAACACCCAAAAACCGGGCGTAAGCCTTGTCGTCGAATTTCAAGCGTCCGAACTGCCGTCGTTCCCATTGTTCAAGTGGCTTCACGTCATCGTAGAAGCCGGGGACGGAAACGCGTCCATCATCGCGCACGCATTGAGCGAGCAGTTTGGCGAGCACGAGTGCGGGGTTGGCCACGCTGCCACCAAAAACACCCGAGTGCAAGTCGCGGGAGGGACCGTCCACGCGGATTTCCAGGGCGGCGATGCCGCGCGTACCGTACGTCACCGTGGGGACGTTTTTCGCGAACATGCCTGTGTCGGAAATGATGACGTAGTCGGCGCGCAATCGGTTTGCGCGTTGACGGACGAACGCGGTCAGATTGTCGCTGCCCACTTCCTCTTCGCCTTCGATCAGGAAGATCACATTCACAGGAAGCGGCGTGTTGGTTTTCAAATAGCTCTCAACCGCTTTGACGTGCGCGAAGAACTGGCCTTTGTTGTCCGACGCGCCGCGGGCGAAAAGTTTCCCATCGCGAATGACGGGATCGAACGGCGGTGTACGCCACAGATCGAACGGCTCGGGCGGTTGCACATCGTAATGGCCGTAGATGACGACTGTGGGAGCATTCCTCGCCGACGGTCCTTTGGCGAGAAGGATCGGGTGGCCTTTGGTGGCATGAAGCTGGGCATCGAGCCCGATGGCCTGAAAATGTCCCTGCAGCCATTCAGCGCAGGCCAAGACGTCACCTTTATGTTGCGGTTGCGCCGAGACGCTGGGGAAACGCAGGAGTGCCTTGAGTTCGTTGACAAAACGCTCGCCGTGCTGGCCCGAGTAATTCGAGGGACTGGTCAAGCTTCGGGAAGTTGGGCGCACGTTGGTTGCCGTTCTCCTATTCGATCGAAGGCGGCGAGCCATTGCGGAACTCGGTGTGACGGACCTGTCCCCCTGCATGGCTGATCCATCCACCCGTCGCGATTGCCGCCATAGAGGCAATCAGCGTGGCCACCACTAATGGCACCGTTGCCCGGGGAAATTTCGCCGGGACGAACATACCCGAGAGCGCCAATAATCCGGCTGCATAAAACACCCATTGCCCGTCATGGGCACGATCTTCGTGGTCATCCAGCCATTCCTGTCCGTCTTTATCCGTCATCGAATACACACGGTCATAAGCACGATGACCATACACGATTACCGGCCACACGGATGCGGAGGCAAACACCACAACGATCAGCGCAACAATTTGAGCCTGCCGGCTCTTCAGTACCAATGCGACAATCAGCGCCAGAATCCCGCAAGCCATGCCGTAGACAGGCATCGGATTGAGCAATACATGAATGTACTCCGGCTGCCTGAGGGTGCGAAGCACCTCCTGCCATTCGTTCATCGGTGATGAAGAAGGGTTGTTACTTCACGATCTCGGCGTTTTCGATCATGTTGATGCCGTCCCGACTAACCAGCTTGCCTTTGACGGTGATTGTTTTTGCAGCCAATGGCGCAAGCTCTGCGTTGAGTGGCTTATGTTCACCGATCAACAAATACACCTTGCCATCATCGGCTTTGATTCCCACCGGCAGTCCGGATGAAATGCAGCCTTGCGCACATTGGGCATGCTTCTCGCCGTGGGCACCGTGGTCGAGGTAGCAGGCCATGTCCAGGACTTCACCTTTGACCGTCATTTCACTGCCCGGATCGGCAGCCCGTGCGCTCCACAAGGCAATTGCTCCCGCTCCAATGACTGTTACTGCTATCGCAATGAACTTTCTCATGTCTGTCCTCCTGGTTGAACTATACCATTCCCACTGATTCATTTGACACGTTTCCACTCCGGTTCGTTCGGGACGAAGTCGTCCTCACGGCCTCGCCAGTTTGTCGTATTCAACGATGCTTCCACCATGCTGTTTATTAAACGTCGCGGCATCAGCCTGCGATACAAAGGCGATCAGGCTGGGTTCACATCGATCAAATCCCTTGTAGTAACAGCATCCGTAAGCATCATGCCGCACATCCTTCATCGCGCAATGCGACACGTCACTGCCGGACACATAAATGGCCTTGGTTGCATCCATCCATTGGCCGCTCGCATAATTCATGACTTCCAGCGTTCGGACTGGCTCCTTGGAGGTTCGCAAGTATTCCAGGCCGCACCGGGGGCAACAGGTCTCCACCGTCTTGCCGTTCTGCAACGTGATGCGGAATGCGAATCCTTTGCACTCCTCGCGTCCACACACCTGGCAAAACCCTGTGTGCCGACTGCAGGACGACAGCAGAAAGGCGAGCGCAATGCTTGTGATGATTCTCATGAAAACTTGGGTGCTCCAACCACTATTACACCCAAATCCGGGATCGGGCAAGATGACTTACGCCTTCACTTCCCTGCGCTTCCACAGCAGATAAATCGCTGGATACACGAGCAGTTCCATCAGAAAGGAAGTAAACAATCCACCGACCATCGGCGCGGCCACGCGTTTCATCAGGTCGGCCCCGGCGCCGACGGACCACATGATTGGCATCAATCCCATCGATGCGGCCGCGACCGTCATCATCTTGGGCCGGATCCGTTTCACGGCGCCGTGGATGATGGCTTCGTGCAGCTCGGCAAGGCTGCGGAGACGGTCCTTCCTCTTCGCCTCGTCATAGGACAGATCGAGAAACAACAGCATGAATACGCCCGTCTCGGCATCGAGCCCCATCAACGCGATCATCCCCACCCATACAGCGATGGAAACATTGTAGTGCAACAAATAGAGCAACCAGACCGCGCCGACCACCGAGAATGGCACGGCCAGCATCACAACGACTGCCTTGAACGCTGATTTCGTGTTCATGTACAGCAACAGAAAAATCAGCAGGATCGTCACGGGTACAACCAGCTTGAGCCGCTCGCGCACGCGCAGCATGTTTTCGTACTGGCCGCTCCACACCAGCGAGTAGCCGGTCGGCAATTTCACATTCTTCGCGACCACGGCCTTGGCGTCTTCGACGTAGCTGCCAATGTCACGGGCCGCTATGTCGACGTATACGTACCCTGCGAGCATCCCGTTTTCGTCCCGAATCATCGCCGGACCGTTCACCAGTTTGACATCTGCCAGCTCAATCATCGGCACCTGGATGCCCGTCGGCGTCGTGACCAGAACACGGTTCAACTGGTCGAGGTCTGTCCTCAGGTCGCGCGGATAGCGCAGGTTGATGCCGAAGCGGCCCCGGCCCTCCACCGTGGTCGAGATGTTCTCGCCGCCGATGGCGGTCATAATGACATCCTGAACGTCGCCGATGGTCAGACCGTAGCGTGCCAGCGCTTCGCGCCTGGGATTGAAGTCCACAAAATAGCCGCCCGATGCCCGCTCAGCGAAAATGCTGCGTGTGCCTGGCACATTTCGCAGGACCGCTTCGAGTTGTTCGCCGATGCGCTGCACCTCGGCCAGGTCCGACCCGAAGATTTTCACGCCGATGGGTGTGCGAATGCCGGTGGAAAGCATGTCGATGCGGTTCTTGATCGGCATGGTCCAGGCATTGACTGTGCCGGGGATTTGCAGGGCGGCGTTCATCTCATCCACGAGTTCGTCCCACGAAATATGTTCCGACCAGATGTGTCCGAGGACAGCGCGCAGGGGTCGTGGCCATGAAGAGAAAAACCGATGCTTGGGCCGCCATTCGGACATTGGTTTGAGCAGGACGGTGGTTTCCATCATCGAAAGTGGAGCCGGATCGGTCGAGGTGTCCGCGCGACCCGCTTTGCCGAATACAGTGACGACTTCGGGGAAGGTTTTTAGGATGCGGTCCTGCGTGACCAGGAGCCGTTGCGCTTCGGTGACAGACAGGCCGGGCATGGTCGTCGGCATGTACAACAACGCGCCCTCGTTCAGCGGCGGCATGAACTCGTTGCCCAGTTGCATGTAGACCGGCACCGTGGTGGCGACAATCAGCACGGACAGGGCGATCACCGTTTTCGGATGCCGCAACACCCAGCGGCAGGGTGTTTCATACAGCTTGAACAGCACGCGACTGACCGGATGTTTCTCTTCGGGATAATAGGTGCCGACCAACGTGGTCGTCAGCAACCGGGACAACCATTGCCAGCGAAGCTTGAATGGCTCCATGCGCGTGAACAACATCCGCACGGCCGGATCCAGAGTCACGGCCAGCAATGCGGCAAGCCCGATGGTCAGTGTTTTCGTATAGGCCAGCGGCTTAAACAATCGCCCTTCCTGGTCGATCAACGTAAATACAGGCAGGAACGAGACGGCGATCACCAGCAGCGAGAAGAATACCGATGGTCCAACCTCCATCAATGCTTCGAGCCGGATGTTGTGAAAATCCCCGACGCGACCGCCTTCCTGCCAGAGTTCCAGTTTCTTGTACGCGTTCTCCACTTCGACGATGGCGCCGTCCACCAGCACGCCGATGGAAATGGCAATACCGGAAAGGCTCATGATATTGCACGTGATGCCCATGAAATACATCGGGATGAACGCCAGCGCGACCGAGATCGGGATCGTAATAATCGGCACCAACGCCGACGGGATGTGCCACAGGAAAAAAAGAATCACCACACTGACGACGATCATTTCCAGAAGTAAATCGTGTTTGAGATTGTCGATGGATTTGCGGATCAGATCCGACCGATCGTAGGTCGTCACAACCTCGACGCCCTCAGGCAATGACGGCTTCATTTCGTCGAGTTTCTGTTTCACGGCCTTGATCACATTGAGCGCGTTCTCACCGTGACGCATCACCACAATGCCGCCCACGGTGTCGCCCGCGCCGTCGAGGTCCACAACGCCCCGCCGCATTTGCGGGCCGAGCGCAATGGTCGCCACATCACGCAACAGAACGGGCGCTCCGTTCGAACTCGTTTTCACGACGATCTTGCCAAGGTCGTCGGTCGCCTGGACGTATCCACGACCGCGCACCATGTATTCGCGGCCGCTCCATTCGATGAGACGGCCACCGACCTCGTTATTGCTGCGGCGGATTGCGTCCGAAATGCCCATGATCGACAATCCGTAGACTTGCAGTCGGTTCGGATCGATGGTCACCTGGTACTGCTTCTGGAACCCGCCGATGCCGGCCACTTCCGCCACGCCTGGCACGCTTTGGATCGCATAACGCAGCACCCAATCCTGAAAGCTGCGCAGTTCGGCCAGATCGTGCGTGCCACTCCTGTCCACCAGTGCGTATTGGAACACCCAGCCCACACCTGTTGCGTCCGGGCCGAGTTCGGGAGTTACGCCTTGCGGCAGGTTGCCCTGGATCTTCGAGAGATATTCCAGCACCCGGCTGCGCGCCCAGTATAAGTCCGTCCCGTCCTGAAAAATCACGTACACGTAGGAGAATCCGAAATCACTAAAGCCTCTCACCGCTTTCACGCGTGGCGCGCCGAGCAATGCGGTAATGATGGGATACGTGACCTGGTCCTCCAAAATGTCCGGGCTGCGATCCCATTTCGTATAAACGATCACTTGCGTGTCGCTGAGGTCGGGGATCGCATCGAGCCGGATGTTGCGCATCGTGAAGATCGAATACGCCACTGCGGCGGCCACCAGCATAATCACCAGAATCCGGTTGCTGGCGCAAAACTGGATGATCTTGCGGATCATGGTTACTTGCCCGCCAGGGCCTCGATCGCGGCCTTCATGGAGGATTCGGAGTCCACAAGGAAATTGGCGGACGTGACGACGCGATCGCCTTCATTCAAACCGGACCGCACTTCGTAATAACCTTCGCCCTGCGCGCCGACGGCAATATCAACCGGGATCAGGCGACCGTTGCCACCGTCCTTGAACACGTAGGTGTGCTCGCCCGTGAACAGAACAGCCGTCTCGGGAACCACCAGTTGATTACCGAGCTCGTAATGCAACCTCGCGTCGGCATACATTCCGGGCTTCAGGAGCAAATCAGAGTTTTCAATTTCAATGCGCGCCTGCATGGTTCGTGATTCCGGATCCAGCGTCGGCGAAACAAAAATGACCTTCCCTTTGAACGTCCTGCCGCCCCAATAGGGCAACGTCAGTTCCGCGGGCATCCCGACTTTCACGTAAGGCAAATCGGATTCATAGATGTTCGCCTCGCCCCACACGGTCGTCAGGTCGGCCATGACCAGCAGGGGTTCGCCGGGCATAAGCTTATGCCCCGCGGCAATGTTGCGCTCCGTCACCCAACCGCTGAACGGCGCAAACAGCGGGAAATCCTTTTGCACCTCGCGGGTTTTTTCGAGTTGCTCGATCTGCGCGTCATCGACATCCCACAGTTCCAACCGCCGCCGCGATGCCGCGAGCAGATTGTCGGCGCCGCGACGCGCATCCGCATCCGCCGACCCGGCCAGTTGTTCCCTGGCCTGAAGGGCGATGAGGTACTCCTGTTGCGCGGACAACAGATCAGGACTGTAAATTGTCACCAGCGGCTCGCCCTTCTGGATGAATTTGCCTGTCGTGATCTGATGAAGATGATTGACCCAGCCGTCCACTTTCAGTGTCACGTGATACAGTCGTGCTTCGTCCACGGCGATGCGCGCGGAGGTGCGCACATCCCGCGTCAACGGACGCTTCTCGACCGTGCCAAAGGTCAATCCCATCCGCTCGCGAGCGGCAGGCGAAATCGAAACCGCCGTCAATCCCGGCACGTTCCCCTGCCCGCCCTCTGTCACCTCGAACGGCACCATCTCCATACCCATCGAATCCTTGCCCGGTTTGTCGCTGACCTCGTTGAGGTTCATCGTCGAGCGATACATGGTCTTGACGGTTTTCCCGGTCTCGGCACCCAGCGTCCCTGACGCATCCTCGCCAATCGGTACCAATTTCATCGAGCAGATCGGACAATTGCCGGGCTTGTCGGATACAACACTTGGGTGCATCGGGCAGTGATACATCACGACCTTCTGATCCGCCGCTTGTTGTTGGTGTTCCTCCCTGCTGCAACCAACAGTCATCGCCGCGAGGCCCGCAACCAGCAGCGCCAGTGCAGGGGCGATTGTGAACGCGCGAATCCTCATTTCCCACTTCCTCCCAGGCGGGCGATCGGGCTCAACTCGGTGCCGACGGCGCGCTCAAGCCGGGCGAGCTGCGTGCCCAGGCTGCCTTCGGCCATCGCTTCCATGACGCGCGCGTTCAGCAGGAAGCGCTCGCTCTCCAGCAGATCCAGGAAACCCGCTTTGCCGCTGCGATAAGCTGATTCACTGGCGTTGAACCGCGCCTCGGCCTGCGGAATCAGGGCGGTCTTGTACAATTCCATCGTGCGCCGGGCGGTCTGTAATTTGAAATGGGCATCCTGCACGTCGTAGGACGTTTGCTGTTCCGCCGCTTCGAGGGCGTCCTTGCTGGATTCGACCGTGTTCTCCGCCTCGCGCAGGCCGGCGCGGTATTTGGTTTGCCAGATGGGAAGATCGAAGCCGACCGTGAACATCACCATGTTGTCCGACCGGGTGAGATTGACGTTTGAATAATCCGCGCCCACGTTGCGATACTCGACACCGAGCCTGTAATCCGGGAAGAATTCCTTCCTCATCAAATTCCGCTGCGCTTCATCACGCTCGATTTGGGCTTGCGCATTCTTGATCTCGGGACGCGTCTTCCTGGCCAGGGCGAACAAGCTGCCCGTGTCGGCCTCGACCTCCGCGGCGGGCTCCGTCACCGCCAATCCAATGGCCGAGTCAATGGGCCGATTCAATAGTTGATTCAGCTTCGCCTTGAGTGTGGTCTCCTGTTGCTCCAATTCCCATAACCGTTGTTTGAGCATGGTGATTTCCGTCTGCGCCTCAAGCACGTCCTGCTGGCTCGCTTCACCGGTCGAGTATCGGGTCTCGGCGATCGTTTCCATCCGTTTGAGAATGTCCTCTTCCGTGCGGGTGATGGAGAGCGAGCGTTGCACGGCATACAAATCGAAATAGGTTTCCTTGACCGCCACCACGACTTCGAGTTCCATCGTCTGGTGCTCGCGGTGCACCAACTCGGCGTCCTTCTCGGCAACCTTGCTTCGCAGGCCGAGTTTGCCGAACCACGGGAATGTCTGCTCGAGTTCCACCCGCTTTTCCTGAAAATTGTAATCGTCGATCGTGTCCATGGTCTTGAATGACACCATCGGGTTCGGCAACGTGCGCTCCTGCATCGGGCGCTCCCGCGCCGCCTGCCACCTGGCCTCCATGGCGCGTACCTGTAGGTTATTACGCAAGGCTTCAGCAACCGCCGCATCCAGTGTCAAACTCGACGCCAATTCCTTCGGCTCGGCCCAAACGGCGGATGCGGCAACTCCCAGAAGTCCCGCGACAACAAAAAACACCCTTCTTTGCATTGTCTGTTTATGTTGCATCAATGTTTCAGGTCGGAGGGCTCAGGGCGTGCCCATCGGCATACTGCAGACTTGGTCGTGGATCATGGCAGAGTAACGTTGCGCTTGCTGCTCGTTGAGCAGGGCGCGCACCCTCAAGATGTGCGCCAGCGTCGCGCGCTCCGCGTCGGCCTGCACCGCGTTCATTTTCTCAACATAGCCGCGGGCTTTTTCCGAATCCGGGCTCGGCTTCGCCAGTTCATCGCCCAGCGCCATCCGCGCGGAACAATGCGCAGCGCAAAAAGAATTCAGTGTGACCTGAAACTCCTTCTCCGCCTTGTCGACTTCGCTGGTTTGCGCGTCGGATAGATTGAGCTGGCGCTTCAACAACGCGGTGTCGTGAATGCTCGGCGCCACGGTGGGCTGGCAGCGAATCGCCGCCCACCGGGCTACCGCAAAAGAAAGGGCCGTCGTCGCCACAATCAAGCCCACGATCATCAGCACCAGTTTCTTCATTGCGCCCTTTCCGTCCCCAGCCGGGCATAACCGCCCGCCAGGGTGCCGGACGACATGAATTGCAGTTCGCCTTGCGCGGGGGTTGCCGGACGAATGGAGGTGTGAACGCCCACGGATGTCCCGATCACCGCGCTCACAATCACGGCTGCGGCAACTGCCGCGTAGGCGGGCTGCAACAGCCAGCGCCGCAGCAACAGCTCAAGCAGACTGGTGCGGTCGGGCACTTCCGCCTGCGCCAGACGGATGCTCCGCCAGACGTTGGCCTCGAAGTTGGCTCTTGGCTCGACGTCACGCCACTGCTTGAGCAGCTTGCTGAGGTTTTTGTCTTCCGGGTTCATGGGTCGGTTAGCCTTGATGTGTCCGTGGCCTTAAATCCCCACGTTGTGCGTGTTGCAGCACGTGGCGATCACGCCGCCGCACGTATGGACCACCTTGGTTTGTTTCAGATTCGTAGCGACCATCTTCGCACCGCAACGTGGGCACTGGTCCACCGCCCTGGTCACTGCCTCTGTTCCGCGACTGAGCTTGGTGGCAATCTGCTCATTGATCGTGACGTTCACGATTTTGCACATGCCGCACGGCATGGTCACCGGGGTGATATAGCCGTTTGCGGACATGGCTTGCTTCACGCCGAGCCACGGTTTGGTGGTTTGACTGGCTGGCTGGCCAGCATTCGCGACCATGCTCGTGAGGAGGATTGCGGAGAGAGTACTGAGGATCTTGTTCATATCGGTTTCCTTTGTTGTCGCCGACGGGGTGGTGCGGCTTCATCCAGTAAAACGTCAGCCACCAGAAAAACCCTCGGGGAAAAAACAAGCCCCCCCGATTTCTCGAGGGGGCTTCAGCTTCCGACGGGATAAGGAAGGCCTTTGGCGGCGATGACGGTGAGGTTCGGCGATTCGATCGCCAGCGCATCGTCGCGCGCGGTTGCCAGACACATAACCATTCACCGTGCCAGTCTCGTTACCGTCAAGTTAATTTTACGCAACGTGCTTTACTTCAATATGTTACAAAATGCACTAAAACAATGGCCCTTCGTGAGTGGTGCGTCGAATTAAACAGCGTGGTCAAGACACAACAATCTGTTACTCCTCCAGCAGAAAGCCGAGCCGCTTGCGAAGAGTCTGTTTCGCGCGGTAGAGCCGTGACTCGATTGATTTTTCCGAACACTTCATGACTTGGGCAATTTCCGCGTAGGCCAGTCCCTGATACTCTGCCAGCACGAGCGCCGTTCGCTGGTCTTCAGGCAGCGCCGCCACGGCATCGGCAATGTGCCGGCCGATCTCATGCGCCGAAGCCTCGCTCGCAGCATCCGTCGTCGTCGAAAGCGAAGATTCCGGCGCCGATTCAAGCGAGCCAGCCGGATGCCGCTGGCGCCAGCGCAATCGATCGATCACTGCGTTGCGGGCCAGCGTGAACAACCAGGTGGAAACCTTCGCTTCCGTGGATCGGATCTCGAACGCTCCCAACCGTTGATAGGCATGGACGAACACCTCCTGTGCCACGTCTTCCGCTTCGACCGCATCGCCAAGCATGCGATGGACGAAATTCAGGACAGGATGCTTGTATCGCTGCATGAATTCATCAAAGGCAGCAGCGTCGCCGCCCTGAATGCGGACTACGAGTTCTATGTCTGACTGTTGAGAAGGTTGCATGACTAATTCGAGACGGTTTCACGAGACACCACGGATGTGGTGCGTGGACTCAAATTAGAAATGCGTGCGTTTGCGTGTAGAGTGGCAGGGTATCGAATGATGCAGCCATCGTCGAGGTGGGGGCGGCAATGTCCCTGCCCGTCGTTTGTGTATATGTCGTGTTTGCGTAGGCTGTCACGCCGGCGATGGGCACGTTCTGGCGCGTGGTTACATTGACAGGCGCCCGGGAACAGGGTTTTCCAGCGCACGAGGCGACCATGTTGCAGTGGCAGTGCGCCGGAGAGCAACAATCAGCGACGGCGGCATCCCGCGAACAACTTCCGGGCTCCATGCCGCAGGACAGGGTGGAAATTTGAAAGTTCACCATGAGCAAAAGCACGAATAAGGATGTCAAAACTCTTGCTGCGACGCTCATAGCACTAATAACACTAGACCGCATGTTGGCGGTTGTCAATCCATGCTCCTCAATGCTATGTATGGAAGTGTCGGGCTCGATATGACATCACGTCTTTCTGCCAATGCAGCTTTTAGGCCGCTGTTTGTCGGCTTGGGAATCGTCTCGCTTTCCCTGGCGTCCATCGGCGGATTGCAGGGCGAACCGGCCGCCACCCCCCCTCCGAAGGTCGCGCCCGATTTCGTTTTGCTCGACTTAAACGGCAAGGAAGTGAAGCTGTCCGATTTCGAGGGCAAGGCGATGGTGGTCATGTTCTGGACGACTTGGTCCAAGCCATGCCAGGACCAACTCAAGGCGCTGACCGAATTGCACCAGCAGTACGGCGGAAAGGACTTCACGGTCCTCGGCATCTCGCTCGACGACAAAGGCGCAAACGAGGTGAAAGCCTTCGCGGACGCCCAGAAGCTTAATTTCCCCATCGTCATGGGCGATTATAAAATCGTACAGGATTTTGGGGGATTGCAAGCCATCCCGACCACGTTCGTCATTGAAAAACACCACTTCGTGGTCCAGAGGCACGTGGGGATTATCGAAAAAGGCACTTTGGAGACCGAGTTGAAATCGGCCATGCCCCGGTAAGGCGGCTCATGCGACGACCCCTGGCATCGCTTTTTCTGTTCAGTATTCTTGCGTTTTGCGCACGCGCACAGACACCGACTGACACGAAGGAGTTGACCGCGACCCCTTTTGTCTCGCTGGACAAACTGGCCGCCGGATCTCCTTTCAAGCTCGCTGTCGTCATTGACCTCAAAAAACCGTGGCACATCAATGCCAATCCCGTCACGCTGGAGGGATTCATCCCCACGACGCTGGCATTGGATCCGCCGGACGGCATCCTGATCGATCGCATCACCTATCCGAGCGGCGCGAAGACTGTTGTTTCCTGGGCCGACCAACCGGTGGATTTGTACGTCGGTCACATCATTATACTCGTGGAGGGCCACGTCGAGGCAGACGCGCCGCGCGGGCCCGCCACCATCAACGGCAATCTTCGCTACCAGGCGTGCAACGATTCCGTCTGTCGCGCTCCTGTGACGATTCCCATTTCCTTCAATACTGAAATCATCGCCTCTGGCAACACGGTTCAGCCCGCACATCCGGAGGTTTTTGGCGCGGCGACGACGACGACATCTGCGCTTGCGTCGGCTGCCACACCTGCTGCGGTGACAACTGCCAGCAACCCGGCACATCCGCCGCAGAACTCGATCCAGCAATTGATCAGTCAGCGCGGCTGGTTGATTGCCTTTGTTGTCGTGTTTTTAGGCGGGATGGCGCTGAACCTGACTCCGTGCGTGTATCCGATGATAGCCATCACCGTCAGCTACTTTGGCAGTCAGAGCGGTGGACGAAGCACGGCCCGCGCGTTTGTGTCGTCACTGATTTATTGCCTCGGAATCGTGCTGACCTATTCAACGCTTGGCCTGGTGGCGGCCCTGACGGGTTCGATTTTCGGGTCGGCGTTGCAAAGTCCATTCGTGCTGGTGGGCATCGCGCTGCTGATGGTGGCGCTGGCCTTGAGCATGTTTGGGCTGTACGAATTGCAGCCACCGCAGTTCCTGATGCAGCGCGCCACGGGACTTTCGTCAAAGGCAGGCTATCTCGGCGTGTTCTTCCTGGGCGCGGTGATCGGCGTGATCGCGGCGCCGTGCCTGGCTCCATTCGTGGTCGCCTTACTCGCGTTTGTCGGTCAAACCGGCAGCGCCTGGTTGGGATGGTGGCTCTTCTTCGTGTTCGGGTGCGGACTCGGCCTGCCCTACATCATCCTGGGCACCTATTCGGGCGCGCTGGCCCGCCTGCCGAAATCGGGCACATGGATGGTCTGGGTAAAACGCGTGTTCGGCACGGTTCTGATCCTTGTGGCGATTTGGTTTATCACACCGTTGTTCGGGACAACGCAGAAGGGACTCATCGATTGGAAACCGTATTCGCCTGAACTGCTCTCGCAAACGGGGAAACCGGTGGTCGTCGATTTCGGAGCGGACTGGTGCGGCCCGTGCCGCAAGATGGACCGGACCACCTTCCGCGATGTGCGGGTCGTGGGGAAATCCAAGGAGTTTGTGATGATCAAGGCTGACCTGACGCATGAAGGCACCCCCGAAGTGGAGGCGATCCGCAAACAGTTTGCCATCCTGGGCGTGCCAACAACAATCTTCATCGGCCCCGATGGCCGCGAGCATTCTGAATTGCGCCAGACCGAGTACATCGACGCCGATACGATGCTATCGTTGATGAACAAAGCCCAGACGGCAGCTCCCACGAATACGACCGCGTCCCTCATACCGGCGCCCGACCTGCCCCCGCAGCTCCTGCGTCCATTCTAACACAATAACGTTCTCGACCGGGTACGTCGCTGGAGGTGGAGCGTCTCGCAGACACGGCTTTGCCCTCCCAATCAAGATTGATGGAGTGCTACCGCGACCGCGCATCCGCAACCACGAGCGGAGGGACGGGCTGGCTGCGTGAACAATTGCAGTGCCACCATGTTGAACAGCCGGACAACAACAACAGAGGCAGGATCAAAAATTTCTTCATGGTTTGGCTTTCAGGGCAATCTTCGCAATGACTTCTTCGAGGATAAGGCGGGCATCCAGTTGCGTCGAGACCAATTGACGATTCGCTTCCATGAGCAA
>CAZAQZ010000028.1:0-14013 GCA_964487175.1 uncultured Verrucomicrobiota bacterium
TGTGCCGGAGAAAGCGCCGGAACCGAAGATCGCGCAGTTGCTTGTGTTCGGCGCGACGGTGATCAAGGTGAAAGGCAGCTACGACGGCGCGTATGATTTGTGCATGGACGCCTGTGAGAAGTACGGCTGGTACAACCGCAATTGCGCCATTAATCCCTATCTCGTCGAAGGCAAGAAGACGTGCGGGCTGGAACTTGCCGAGCAATTCACGGACATGATGCCCGACTGGGTGAGCGTGAGCGTGGGCGACGGTTGCACCATCGCGGGTGTGTGGAAGGGAATCCGCGAGATGTTTCATCTCGGGTTCGTGAAGAAACTGCCGCGCATGCTCGGCGTCCAGGCCGAAGGCTGCAAACCCATCGCCGACGCGTTTCATTCGGGGCAGGAGTTGGTGCCGGTGGACGGTGTGACGCGCGCGGACAGCATCAATTGCGGCACGCCGCGCAACTGGCGCAAGGCCATCAACGCGTTTCGCGAGTCGAAGGGCGAAGTCATCGCCGTGTCCGATGCCGAGATCATGGAGGCGATGAACAAGACGGCGCGGCTGTCTGCCGTGTTTGGCGAACCGTCAGGAGCGGCCAGCGTCGCCGGGATAAAACGCGCCATCGCCACCGGCCTCATCAAGAAAACCGAGACGGTCTGTGCCGTCATCACCGGCAATGGATTGAAGGACGTGAAAGCCGCCATCGAAACCGCGGGCACACCGATTACGATTGAAGCGGATCTCCGTGCGCTGGATGGCGAACTGAAGAAACGCGGCGTGGTGTAGGGCGGTTCAGTTCAAGCTGCGCATCCACAGGAACAACCACACGACCGTGAAAATCGGCGGCAGCAGCAACGGCGCTGCTGAACCAAGCAGACGGAGAGCGGCCTTTGGTTGAACGGCGGGAAGGTCCTTGTCCTCGCTCCCGAATCGCGAATGATACATGTTGCGCAGGCGCGCCATGGATTTCACCGCGGCGAGGATGCTGACGTAAATCAACACACAGGTCAGAATCCCCACCACCGGCACCACACGAAACACCAGCATCTGCTGGTTGATAAACGGCGGTGGCGCAGGGGACGGTGGCAGGCTGTTTAGCCCGTTCAACACGATGGCGTAGGCGGTGAACAGGAACGATTGCGACGCCACCATCCACGAGAGTCGCTGGATGACGAGGTTGTCCTCGTGCTCGATGCGGTCCCGCAGCAACTGATAATACTGCAGCGGATTCAGCGGCGGCGCGAGCGGATCGTTCATGTCGACAGAATAGCGGGAACAAGGCGGGAAGGGAAGGCGTGTCGCTTCTGGTCTGGCTGGAAAGGCCGTTTTTGTGGCTTCCCAGACAGGCAAAATTTCTCTTTTCAGGCCGGAAAATGTCGTGTAGTCTCCGCGCTTCCGACAGTCACCCCGTCTGAATTAGGAGATACAAGCGTATGACCGCTTCATTAAATCGAGCTATGCGAAGACTTACCAAAGGAGATGCACGCCGCCAATGGGTGGTGGCGATGCTGTTTTGCGGACTGGCTTTGTGGGCCGCCCAGTGGGCGCGTGCCCAGGAGGCGGCGGCGAGCGCAGCGAACGCCCTGCAGGAGCAGTTCCACTTCTTTTCATTCATGACGAGCGACCACTACTCCAGCGGAGAGAAACTCGCGCTGTGGGTGGTGTTGGGCGTGGCATTTGCCGGATTGGGCTATGCGCTGCTGTTGGTCAAGCAGGTCCGCGAAGCCGACCAGGGCACGGAGAAAATGCAGAAAGTGGCCGCGGCCATTCGTTCCGGCGCGAACGCTTATCTGGGACAACAATTCCGCAAGATCGTGGTGTTGATTGCCATCCTGACCGTGGTGCTGTTCCTCACGAGGCTGGCAGGCACACCGTCGCCGGACATGTATGCGGTGGCGTTCGGACGGGCCGGAGCATTTCTGGCGGGTTCGTTGTTCAGCTTCTGCGTCGGGTTCGTCGGGATGCGGTTTGCGACGCTGGGCAACCTGCGGGTGGCGGCGGCGGCCCGAACGAGCTTCGGCGGCGCGCTGCAAGTCGGTTATCGCACCGGGACGATCACGGGCATGTTGACGGACGGACTGGGGTTGCTCGGCGGCACGGTCATTTTCATGATGTACGGCGAGAAAGCCTATGAAGTGCTGCTCGGATTTGGTTTCGGCGGCACGTTGATCGCGTTGTTCATGCGGGTGGGCGGCGGTATTTATACGAAGGCGGCGGACGTGGGCGCGGACCTCGTGGGCAAAATCGAAGCGGGCATTCCCGAAGATGATCCGCGCAACGCAGCCACCATCGCGGACAACGTCGGCGACAACGTCGGCGATTGCGCCGGTATGGCGGCGGATATTTTTGAGTCGTATGAAGTGACAATCGTGGCGGCCATGATTCTTGGTTTCGCATCGTTCGGCCACAAGGGCGTGATCTTCCCGTTGCTGGTGCGCGCCATCGGCGTCATCGGCTCAATCATCAGCACGTACAGCGTGCGGTCGAAGGAAGGCGATTCGGGCGACGCGGCGTTGCACTCGGTGCATCGAGGTTTCCTGATTGGCAGCATCATCAGCGTGATTGGTTTCTTCGTGCTGGGAATTTTCTATCTGCGGTTCGACGCGAGTTATCTCGGCCTGTATCACCAGGCGATTGCGGGATACCCCAATGGAGTCAACGGCTTGCCCGTCTGGGCAAACTTCGGCATCGCGGGCCTCGATCTGCGTCCCGCGTGGACGTGCTTGATCGGTGTGTTCCTGGCGGTGGGATTGAACAAGTGCACCAGTTATTTCACGCACACGTCCTTTAACCCGGTCAGGACCATGGTCAAGGCCTGCCAGACAGGGCACGCAACCAACATCATCGCGGGGTTCGCGGTCGGTTACGAGTCCGCGGTCTGGGCTACCCTGATTATCGCCCTCGCGATTGGCTGTTCGGTGGCAATTTACTCCGGCACCTCGCCGATCTTTGTGGCGTACGGCGTGGCGATGTGCGGCATTGGGATGCTGACGCTGACCGGCAACACGATTTCGATGGACGTGTTCGGCCCCGTGGCCGACAACGCCAACGGCATCGGTGAAATGGGCTACGAGCCCGAAAAGATGGGCCCGGAAGCCACGAAGAAGGCGCGCCAGATTCTGGCCGACCTCGACGCCGTCGGCAACACGACCAAGGCGGAAACCAAAGGCATCGCGATCGGATCGGCCGTGATCGCCGCCGTGTCATTGTTTGCGAGCTTCATTGCCGTGATGACGGTTGGCAGCGAGGAAAAGATCGCGTCGATGGACGTGCACAAGTTCATTGAGGTGGCCGGAAAACTGACCGTCGCCGACCCGATGGTGTTCATCGGTCTGCTGATCGGCGGCACGATCCCGTTCCTGTTCAGTTCGATGACGATTCGCGCGGTGGGTCGCGCGGCGTTTCTGATTGTGAAGGAATGCCGCCTGCAATTCCGCGACAAGGAAATCTGGGCCGGTACGAAGACGCCTGACTACGGACGCGTGGTGGGCATTTGCACGCAGACGGCGCAGAGGGAATTGATCGGGCCCGGATTGCTGGCGATTCTGGCTCCGCTGGCGGTCGGTTTCCTGCTTGGGCCTCTGGCGCTGGCGGGTTTCCTGGCCGGCATGATTCTGGTGGGCCAGTTGCTGGCGGTGTTCATGTCGAATGCCGGCGGCGCGTGGGACAATGCGAAGAAACTGATCGAGGATGAGCCGCGCGATCTCGAGAAAAACCTTGGCAAAGGTTCGGAACGTCACAAGGCGGCGGTCACGGGTGATACCGTGGGCGATCCGCTGAAGGACACGGCCGGCCCGGCCATCAATCCGCTCATCAAAGTGATGAACATGGTCAGCTTGTTGCTGCTGCCACTGGTCTTGAAGTTCCACAAAGTCGAAGGCCTGAAAGACAGCGGCAAGTCGTCATTCGCCATCGCCATCGTGATCTCGGCGGTCGCGCTTGGCGCGATCGCCTGGGCGGTCAACAAGTCCAAGCAGGAATCGCCCGAACTGGAAGCGATGGAAAAGGAACTGGAAAAGGCCAAGGCCTGACGCATGTCCATTCTGCTCACCAACGCGACGCTGCTGGATCTGGCCGCATCGCGTGTTGAGCGGGCCGACTTGCGCATCAAGCACGGCGTCATTATCAAACGGGCTCGTCGCATCCGACCAAAGGACGACGAGCCCGTTTTCGATTTATCGGGGAAATTCGTGATGCCGGGGATGGTGTGCGGGCACACGCATTTGTATTCGGCGCTTGCCCGCGGCATGCCCGCGCCGAAAAAAGTTCCGCGCAACTTTTACGAAATCCTCAAGTACATCTGGTGGACACTCGACCGCGCGCTCGACGAGGAGGCGGTGTATTACAGCACGATTGTCGGTGTGCTCGACGCCGTGCGATGCGGGACGACGACGTTGATCGATCACCACGCGTCGCCGAATTTCATCCTCGGTTCGCTCGGCGTGATGCAGGAGGCGTTTTTGGAGGTCGGTCTGCGCGGCGTGCTGTGTTATGAGGTGACCGACCGCAATGGAAGGCAGGGCGCCAGGGAAGCGTTGGAGGAAAACTGCAATTGGGTGTCGAAGAACCGCGGCCCGATGTTTGGCGGACTGATTGGCGCGCACGCGTCGTTCACATTGTCGGACGATTCGCTGTGTGCGTGTGCGAGCCTCGCGGACGGATTGAAGACGGGCGTTCACATTCACGTTGCCGAGGACCCATGCGACCAGGCTGATTGCACGAAGAAATACCGGATGCGATTGATTGACCGGCTGGCGGAAAGTGGCGTTCTTGGCCCGAAGACGATTCTCGGCCATTGCACGCATCTCGACAAGGCGTCGCTCGAAATTGCGAAGCAGGCGGGTTGCTGGTTTGCCCACAATACGCGGTCGAACATGAACAACGCCGTCGGTTACGCTCCCGTCCATTTGATGGGCAAACGGGTCGCGCTCGGCACAGACGGCATTGGCGCGGACATGTTCGAAGAAGTGAAGTTCGCCTGGTTCAGGGCGCGCGATGGGCGAAACGGGCTGGGCATCGGCGATGTGGCGGGTTTTCTCACGGGCGCGCAAAGTTTAGGTTCGGAGTTTCTCGGTGTGAAATTAGGTTCGCTGGAAGTCGGCGGCATGGCCGATCTGGCTGTACTCGAGTATCCGACGCCGACGACGCTCACATCCGGCAACCTGCTCGGTCACCTCATTTTCGGCGTGTCATCGCAGTGTGTGACCGACACGATGGTCAACGGCCAATGGATCATGCGCAATCGCAAGATTGTCGGTGTCGATGAAGAGGCGATTCGCGAGAAGTCGCGCAAGGTCGCCGAGAAAGTCTGGAAGCGGTTTCGCAGCCTGCCGCCGAAAGGGTAGTCTAGCCCTTCGCTTCAATCTTCGCGTCGATCTCGCGGATCATGGCGGTGTTTTCGCGGATCACAAGATACTCCACGCGGAATGCATAGAGGTTGAAGAGGACGACAGCGTAGGCGGCCCAGGCGTGGGTCATTCCCTTGAGCATGCCGACATCTTTCGCGCCGCCGAGCCAGACGACGGCGATGGTCAGGAGACAACCCAATGTGGCCAGCCCGGAAGTCCGTCCCTTGAATTTCCGGGTACGAGGGACGTAGCCGGTGCTGGGGTCATTCGGCAGACTGTGGGTTTCGACGGCTTCCTTGATTGCCTTGCCCGAGCCCATGAAATGCATCAACACAATGGAATGGGTGAGGCAGGTGTAAATCCCGGTAAGGACGCCCATCGCCTCATGTTGCCAATGGGCGGTGTGATGCGTCACGCCCAGCCAGATGGTGACGGCGAACAGGACGATGTTCCAAAACACCAAGCCGATGAAAATTTTCCCCATTTGAAGCATCATGGCAGCGAGAATAACGAATGCAGTCTGGTTTGTAAACGCGGAGCAGACTTGGTCTGTCAGGTGGAGGACTCCCGCCGCAACTTGTGACTTGAATTTTAGTAATTTACCGCTAAACTCAATAGGGAAAGGTACCTCGGCCGCGTTCGCTAAGGGGTGGGTCGTTTAGCTGGCCAGGTAGTCGCCGTAGCAAGTGATTAAAAGCTTCAGACGTGAGAGCATCTTCCAAGCGGCAATCGCTTGGTTAATTTTTTTTGCGCTTATCGGTAAACCGCTTTCTTCTGCTGCGGGCCCGTCCTCACTTCCCGGTATCGGCTCAATTCCTTACACCAGCGTTTGGACCAATGGCGCGTCTGGTGGCAACGGTTTTGGCGCCTGGCAACTCAGTCCAACGAATAGCGCCAGCGGCTTCTTCTATGTGAACAGCTCGACGCAAAACGACAGCGGCAACACGCCGGGAAATGGCAGCAACGATATCAATACCGCCGGGGTCGCCTGGGGTATTTCCGCGACGAACAGCGTGCTGGCGAACGCGACACGTCCATTTCCGAGCGCGCTAACTACGAGCCAGTCATTCCAGATCGACATGGACAACGGGAATATCAACTCCGGGGGCAGCGTCGGCTTCGCGCTCCAAAACAGTTCCTCGAATGCCGTGTGGGAATACTACTTCAGTGGCGGAGCCGCCACGTACTCGATCAGTGCCGGAAGCGTGAACGGACCGGCACTGCCCAACTTCACGCGCGATGGCATGCGATTGACGTTTTCATTGACCTCTCCCAGCAACTATTCGGTTACGGCTCTTTCATATACGGCGGGTGGGGGAGCGGGAGTGGGCACCAGTGCCACCTATACCGGCGCCCTGCTGAGCCCAACCGGCGGCCAGTCGATTACCAGTGTCCGCCTGTTCAATTTCCAGGCCGGCAGCAGCACGAACAACAACGCCTATTTCAATAACCTAAGCATCTCGGGTGGCGCGGCCAGCGACAACGCTTCTGCCTCCAGCTACGGCACCGGCTGCACCTTCCGCGTCTGGGCGCCCAATGCAACCGCTGTCACTGTGCCAGGGACGTTCAACAGTTTTTCCACGACGGCCAATCCGTTGTACTCCGAGGGCACCAATGGATTCTGGTCCGTCGATGTGCCCAAAGCAGCTGTCGGCCAGCAGTACAAGTATTACATCACCGATTCCAACGTTCAATCCAACTTCTATAGATTGGACCCCCGATGCCGCGAGGAAGTTTCCGAGACCGGCAACTCCATTATTTATAACACCAGTAGTTTTAATTGGTCGGGTGATGCGTTCATCACTCCGGGCCTGAGCAACGTGGTGGTTTACGAGTTACACTGCGGGTCCTTTTATGATCCTGGTTTTCCCGGAAACCCGGGCACGTTCTACAATGCGACAAACTTGCTTCCACAATTGCAGCGTGTGGGCTTCAATGCGATCGAAGTCATGCCCATTGCGGAGTTTGGCGGCAGTTTTAGTTGGGGGTATAATCCGGCGGACATTTTCGGTGTGGAGAGCAGCTATGGCGGGCCGGATGCATTCAAAACCTTCGTGAAGGCCTGTCATCAATACGGAATGGCTGTCCTGGTCGACACGGTTCACAACCACTATGGTGGCTCGGGCGGCCCGACGTATGGCGATTTGTCCTACAGCTTGTGGGATTTCGACGGTTACGACGGCGGCCTTAATGGCGGCGGAATTTATTTCAATCCGACAAACGGCTGGTGCTGCACGCCCTGGGGGCCACGGCCCAATGCCAGCAACACCCAAGTACGCAACTTCATTCAGGACAACATCACGGAATGGCTGAGCGAATGCCACGTGGATGGGTTCCGCTGGGATGCACCCTATAATTGGATGAACGCCTCGGATGACAACACCAATATTTTCATTGCGGACGCGCAAAGCCTGATCCAGCAAATCAGCAGTATGATCCACACCGCGTATGTGGGAAAGATCAACATCGGTGAAAACTCCGGCTACCTTTCGGGTGTATCGGGATTCGACAGCACTTGGTATTCGAGCCCGTTTCAAGGAAACGTGGTTGGGCAGTTGACGGCGACAGTGGATTCCGTGCGGAACATGGGATCGATCGACACGGCCATCAACGCCAACAACAACGGGTCCGGCGCGACCGGGTGGGCAAATGTGTTTTTCACGGACACGCATGATTCCGCCGGCGACCTAAACGGCGGACAACGTTTGCCGGTATTGATTAATAGTTCCGCCCCGACCAGTTATTCCGCCCGTAAACTTTCCACGATGGGCGCGGCCATCATCCTGACGTCGGCTGGCATCCCCATGATCTTGCAGGGCGCGGAAATGCTGACAACCAATCAGTTCAGTGCCACCAACCCTCTCACATGGTCGCTGACCAACACCTACAGTGGCATCGTGTCGTTGTACACAGACTTGGTTCACTTGCGGCTCAATCTCAACGGCCGGTCCTCGGGTCTGGAAGGCATACATACCAGCACCATCCTGAAGGACAACACCAATAAGCTCATTGCGTACAGGCGCTGGAATACAGGCAGCGTTGGCGACGACGTGATCGTGATTTGCAACTTCGCCAACACAAACAGGCTTGGCTACAGTGTCAGCGGGTTCCCCCACGATGGTGTTTGGTACACGCAAGTGAACAGCGACTGGACAACGTACAGTTCGGATTATGGCAATTTCGGGAGTCTTTCGACGACATCCAGGTCCGGCATCGCCACGATTTCCATCGGTCGGTAGATCGTGCTAATCCTGTCGCAGAACATTCCCGGCGCGCCGCCGACTCCGCAGAATCTGAGCATCACCGCCGTTACCACCAATCAGATCAGTCTCTTGTGGAATCCCTCCAGTGGCGTCACGGGCTATATCGTCGAGCGCGGCGGCTCTCCGATCGCAACCGTCAACACCAACACTTATACGGATACCGGACTGGCTCCGGCTGTCACCTACTGCTACGCTGTCGCCGCCACGAACAATGTAAGCGGAATTTCCGCTTATTCTCCCACAGTCTGCGCTTCAACATTCGGAGCGACCACCGCGACCAATTTGCTGGCCTACTGGACCTTTGACGAAGGGAGCGGCTCAACCGCCTATGATTACTCCGGAAACACCAACACCGCTGCAGTCATTCTGGGGTTTGGGAACTGGACGAATGGCATGGTCAACGGCGCGTTGCGATTTGACGGCGAGTACACCAGGGTGACCGTTTCCAATTCGCCGTCCCTGAACCCGCTCAATGGCATTACCGTTGCCGCCTGGGTCTATGACAACAGCGGGAGTTGGCAAATCTATCCCCGCATCGTGGAGAAGGGACCCGACAATCAATACGCGCTCTTCGCCAATCCATCCGGCCAACTTGAATTCCTGCTGGCTGGCGTCACCAACGGCATCCTGACCGTTACCCCGCCGTCCTCATACGCCTGGCACCACCTGGCCGGCACTTACGATGGTTCATCATTGATCAGTCTCTACATCGACGGTCAACTGGCTGCCCAGCAACCCGCCAGCGGGATGATGCCGATTACCACCAACGGCCTCGGCATCGGCGCCAGTCCCAGTGGCGGTGACTCCTCCACCTTCTTCAATGGCATCATCGACGATGTGCGCATCTACGGAAGCGCCCTGTCCTCCGCTCAGATCGCTCAACTCTACAACATCTCCTCCGTCGGCGATGGCATCCCGGACTGGTGGCGCTTGCAATATTTCGGCACCAGTTCCTCCACAAACTACGCCTCCTGCGCTGCGTGTGATGCGGATGGGACCGGCCAGAACAACTTCTTCAAGTACGTCACCGGGCTCAATCCTACCGATCCGACACAAGTCTTTACCTTGCAGATCGTGGCCTCCAACCAGTTCATGAATCTGACCTTCGGCCCCATCTCCTCCAATCTCACCTACACTGTCCTGTCCAGTCCCGATCTGGTCAACTACAGCGGCCTTGCCTCCAGCACCGCGCCCCAGACCAATGGCAACCAGATCTCCATCACCGACCTCGCCCCCTTGCCATCCAACGCATTCTATCGCGTCCAGATTTCTCTGCCGTAAACCAGAGCACAAGCGTGGGAGGACGCCAAATTCGCCGTTAGGCCGGAGCAGGCTCGGCCAGAGCGCGTTCGACGGCGGCCATTTCCTCGCGGGTGAGTGGCGGCAGGACGCTGGCGCCGACATTGCTCTCCAGTTGTGTGCGGTTCTTCGCGCCGGGAATGACGACCGACACGCTGACGTGGCTGAGGACAAACTTGATCGCCAATTGCGGCAGCGTAAATCCGCCTTTGGCCGCGATCGGTTTGAGCCGCTCGACGATCTCCAGTTCGCGCTCGAAGTGGGCGCGTCCGTCGCCTTCGAACCAGCGGTTGCGGATGTCGTCGGCGTCGAACGTCGTGTCCGGGGTATACTTGCCGGAAAGTTTACCGGATGCCAGCGGTCCGCGCGCGATGAAGGCGATCCCGCGGGCGCGGCAGTAGGGGAGGATTTCCTTTTCGACGTTGCGGTCGAGAAGATTGTAGTTGGCCTGGACCGAAGCGAGGTTCTTGCGCGAGTCGAATCGCTCGATCATGTCGAAGTCGTTGGTTGAGACGCCGAAGAAGCGGATCTTGCCTTGCTTCTGCAGTTTCTCGAACGCGTCAAGAAACTCCGTCCATCGTTCCGTTCGCCAGAGATGGCACTGATAGAGATCGATGTAATCGGTTCGCAGCCGGCGCAGACTGTCGTCGCAGGCGCGCAGGATGTAGTCGCGAGATTCGCCGAAGGTGCGGCGGCCCTGGTCGTCGTGCCAGAACCCGACCTTGGTGGCGATGTACACCTTGTCGCGACCGCCCACGGTTGGAAGACAGGATTGCAACGCCTGGCCCAGGATCTCCTCGCTGTGGCCCCAACCGTACATGTCGGCCGTGTCGAAGAAATTAATGTCCATCTCGACGGCGCGTTTGACCGTGGCAATGGATTCAGCGTCGTCGACGCCTGTCCAGCCATCCGGTTTGCCGTCGAGCATGATGGCGCCGCCGAATTGCCAGCAGCCGAGTCCGACCTGATGGACGCGCCAGTTGGTTTTGCCAAAGATACGGTTCGCCATGCGCTGGTTGAAGTACCCGATTTGACGGTAATTGGCAAGCATCACTGGTGGGGCTTGTGGAAACCTCGACACGCGTGTACGATGGCATGGAATTCATGTTACGAAAGCTTGTCGAATTCTTTGGGTCGCTGAAGCTGGCGGTATTGTTGCTCGTGGCTATCACCATTGTGCTGGCCGTGGCGACCTTTTATGAATCAGCCGAAAGCACGCAGGCGGTCATGCTGCGTGTGTATCGGACGTGGTGGTTTAACGGCCTGCTGGCGTTGCTCGCGGTGAACATCGCGGCAGCGGCGTTGACGCGCTGGCCATGGAAGAGGAAACACATCGGGTTCGTCATCACGCACATCGGCCTGATTATTCTGCTCGGCGGCTGCAGCGCGGCGTTTCATTATGGCACGGAAGGCATGATGGAAATGCACGTGGGCGATGCGCCCGGCAGCCTTGTCCGCGTGGAAGAGCAAGCTCTCACGGTCGTCGTGCCGGAAACGGGACAGCGGATCACGACGGCGCTGCAGCCCGGCAAGGACGGCTCCATCAAGCCCCACACAATCAAAGTGGCAAAAGACCTCAGTGTGACACTCGACAAGTTTCTGCTCAATTCAGCGGCCTCGATGATCATCAAGGGCGGAGGCGATCAACCCAATCCCGCGTTGCAATTTCGCCTGCAGAGCGAAATGGCGGGCCAGAACGTATCGCAATGGTTGCTGGCCGATTCCCCTGACAACAGCCGTGCGAGCCTCGGTCCGGCGCAAATCCAGTTTGTCGTGGCGGCGGACGACCAGGAGTTGAAGCAACTCACCAATGCGCCCGACGCATCCGCGACGACGCATCCGGAGTTGCAGATTGCGATCGGACCGAAGAGTTTCAATTTTGACGTCCAAAAGAATATGGAGAAAGTCCTCGATCTTGGCGATACCGGTGTGGGGGCGCAAATCCTGGGTTACTGGCCCGACTTTAAACTCGACGAGAACCACAAACCGATCAGTGTGTCCGACCAGCCGAACAATCCGGCGGCTGTCCTGATTTTGACGCAAGGGACCAACGAGATGCGGGCGTTTGTGTTTGCCGACCCGGGGATGCAGCCGATCGTCCGCGCGACGCACGGTGAACTGATCGATGCGCAGGTTCGTCTCGTCGCGGGACAACAACGGCCTCCCACGGGCGGGTTGACCGTGATCGCGGACCAGAACGGCGGACTTCATTACACGGCGATTTCACGCACGGGGTTCACGTCGGGCAGCCTGGAAGTTGGCAAACCGGTTTCGCCCGGCTGGATGGATTTCCAGTTCACCGTGGAGAAGTTCATTCCCAACGCGATTGTTTCGTCGGAGGTGCAGGAGGCTTCCGGCGACCCGAATAACGGGACTCCCGCGGTGGCCGTCACGATTCGCTCCGGCGACCAGACACAAACGCAATGGGCGCGGTTCGGCCAACCAGTCGTGGCTCAGTTGGGCGGGAAAATGGTCCATTTGATTTACGGCTGGAACGTGATGCAATTGCCGTTCACCGTGCGCCTGGAGGATTTTGTCGTCGAGCGCGACGAAGGCAGCGACAATGTCGCCGGATGGACGAGCAAGGTCGCGTTTGAGGACGTGGAGAAGGGGATCACCCAGCGCGCCTCGATCTGGATGAACCATCCCGCCTGGTTCGAGGGCTACAAGTTTTCCCAGGCATCGTGGAACCCGAATGATTTGAAGTACACGGCGCTACAGGTGAAGAAGGACCCGCAATTCGTCACATGGCTGACGTGGGCCGGGGCGGTGCTCATTGTCGCCGGGACGGCGATGCTGTTTTATTTTCGCCGGTGGTTCAGTGCGACGAAGGGCGCCCTTGGGGAGGAAGAAGAGTTTGTCGAGCCGGAGAAGGCGGAGAACAAGAAGGTGGTGACGGTGTGAGAATAAACAAGATTCTTGGAATGGCGGCATTGTTGGTCATCGCAGCCCTGCCTGTTTACGCGGATGACCTGGATTTTTCCACGCTCAAGTATTTGGCGGTCCAGAAGGATGGACGCAAGAAGCCGCTCGACACCGTCGCGCTGGAGACGGTGCAAAAACTGACGGGCCGCCGCACGTTCGTTGATGCCGCCAGTGGACGCAAGATGGAGGCGATGGATGTGCTGCTGTCGATGTGGCTGCAGGCGCGCGATTGGGGCAACACGCCGGTGATCCTGGTGAACTATAAGCCGTTGAAGGATCAGTTGGGGCTGCCGGCTGAACAGAAGTATTTCACCTACTCGCAACTGACCAACCAACAGTTTCAAACCATCATCGGACGCATCGCCGACAAGGAGCGTGGCCAGCAGAAACCGCAATTGACACACGACGAGCGCGAGGCTCAAAGCGTTCATGAGCGGATGGCGACACTGGCGGAGGCGGACGGACTGGACAGCCTGGCGGTGGTGCCCCATCCCCAGAGCCCCAAGGGCGCCTGGCTGCCCGTGTCGCGCGTGGCGGAATATTACGGCGCGGACAAGGAAGTGGAACTGCAGAAGCTGATTCAGGCCCTTGGCGCGGCGTACGCGCAACGCGATTCCGCCGCGTTCACAGACGATTCGCGTGCGTTGTTGAAATTCCTGCGGGAGCTGAGCCCGTCGGTCTATCCCACGTACGAATCGATGAATCGCGAGGTGCATTACAATTCGTTTCACCCATTCCGCAAGGCGCTGCTGTTCTACGCGCTGGCGTTTGTGATCCTGCTGGCGACGTGGAAGGTGCGCAATCCGGCGGCCTATTGGGTCGGGCTGGCGGCGTTTGTGGCGGGGGTGGTCGTGCACGGCTACGGATTTTATCTGCGCATCATGATTTCCGGCAGGCCGCCGATCACGAACATGTATGAGTCGGTGGTGTGGGTGAGTTTCGGCGCGGCATTGTTTGCGCTGATTCTGGAATCGATTTATCGGCAGCGCTACTACGTGGTGGCGGTTGCGCCGCTTTCGATGGCGATGCTATGGATGGCCGATCAATTTCCGGCGGTGCTCGATCCGAGCATCGGGCCGCTGGTGCCGGTGTTGCGCGACAACTTTTGGCTGAGCATCCATGTGCCGACGATCACGCTCGGGTACGCGGCATTTGCGGTAACGATGGCGGTGAGCCACATTGCGCTGGGGTATTA
>CAZAQZ010000029.1:0-13945 GCA_964487175.1 uncultured Verrucomicrobiota bacterium
GCGGCAGCGCCGAGGAGGAAGCCGCGGGATGGATCAAATCGAATTTCACCAAGCCGGTCGCCGCGTTCATCGCGGGCGCGACCGCGCCGAAAGGCCGCCGCATGGGCCACGCCGGGGCGATCATCAGCGGCGGCAGCGGGACCGCAGCCGACAAAATCGCAGCGCTGGAATCCGCCGGCATCGCCGTGGCGAAAACACCTGCCGAGATCGGCGAAACGTTGATCAAACTAATGCGTTAGTTTTGGTCGCGAATGAGATTCGCGGCTGCAACAAGAAAGAGAGGTTGTGCCAGATGAACAGAAACTCTCACCGGCTCATCCGCGCTGTTACCGTATCCGTTCTTGCCCTGGGGATCATTTCCGTCTGCCGCGCTGACGGTCCATATCACTTCATCAAGGAACTTCCCATTGGCGGTGAAGGCGGATGGGATTACCTGTCCATCGACAACGCAGGCCGCCGCCTGTACGTCAGTCATGCAAGCAAAGTCGTCGTGATTGACATTGATCAGGATGCGATCGTTGGAGAGATCGCCGATACACCGGGTGTCCACGGCTTCGCCATCGCGCCGGAACTGGGACGCGGGTTCTCGAGCAACGGCCGGGAAGCGAAATCAAGCATTGTCGATCTCAAGACGTTGAAGACGTTATCGAAGGTCGACACCGGCGAGAACCCGGACGCGATTCTTTATGAGCCGGGACAACAGGAAGTGTACACATTCAATGGACGCGGAGAATCGGCCACGGTGTTTGACGCCACGACCGGCAAAGTCCTCGCCACGATCCCGCTCGGGGGCAAACCCGAGTTTGCCGCCGCTGATCCGAAGGCTGGACGCGTTTATTGCAATATGGAAGACAAGAGCACGGTCGTTGCGATTGACACCAAGACGCACAAGGTCATGAACACCTGGCCCATCGCTCCCGGTGAAGAAGCCTCGGGGCTGGCGATCGACGTGAAGAATCACCGACTGTTCGCCGGCTGCCACAACAAGGTGATGGTCATGATGGACAGCACCAGCGGCAACGTGATCACCAATGTCCCCATCGGCGACCGCGTGGATGCAAACGCGTTCGATCCCGGCATGCTATTCGCCTTCAGTTCCAACGGCGACGGGACAACCACCATTGCCCATGAAGACACACCGGACAAACTCACCGTCGTGCAGAATCTGACAACTGAACGCGGGGCGCGCACCATGGCGCTCGATCCCAAGACGCATCGGATCTATCTCGCGTCCGCCAAGTTTGAGCCGCCACCTGCGCCCACAGCCGACGCGCCCCACCCCCGCCCCAAAATGATCCCCGGCACCTTCAAGGTGCTCGTCTACGGGATGTAGAGGCCGCAACGGATTTAGGAATTCGACTTCCGTTTGTGGATCATGACGTCGTTGCCGTCGGGGTCTTGAAGGACGGCCATGTGGCAGACGGGGGTTTCGAAGGGGTCGAACTTGAACGCGACGTTGAGTTGTTTGAGACGCGCGATTTCGACGTTGAAGTCGGTCACTTCGAACGCGACCAGCGCACCTTTTGCGCCGGCCTCGCGGCTCGTATCCATCGTGGACAGCGCGAAGGTTGTGTCACCGAGATCGTACTCGACCCATACGCCGCGGAAATCGTGCGTCATCTTGAGGCCGAGCACTTCCTCATAAAACTTCCGTGCCTTGGCCATGTCCTTGATTGGATAGACGGTGAAAGCGATGGATTGGATCATGTCTGTTGCACCTCTACTTTTACAGGCTCTTTGATGTGCAGGTCGCGCTGCGGGAATGGGATCTCGATATGGTACTGCTTGAACTTGTCCCAGACAGCGAAATTGATCTGGCTGTCGAGTCCGCCGTGCGCGTCGTCAGACTCCGCCGACCAGACACGGAGTTCGAAGTTGAGGGAGTTGTCGCCGAACTTCCTGAAGATCACCGTCGGCGCGGGGTCTTTCAACACCTTCGGCGTGGCGGCGGCGACTTCGAGCAGGAGTTTTTCTACCAGATGCGGGTCGCTGCCGTAGGCGACGCCCACCGGGATCGTGAATCGGACGCGCGGGTCCATGTGCGTCCAATTGATAACGCGGTTGGAGACGAACTGGGAGTTGGGCACGATGATGACAATGTTTTCGTCGGTCAACAGTTGCGTGGCGCGCGCGCCGACCAGCACGACCTTGCCCACTGTGCCGCCACCCAGATCCAGACGGTCGCCGATCTGCACCGGGCGCTCGGCCAGGATAATCAGGCCGCTGACGTAATCGTTGGCCACGTTTTGCAGGCCGAAGCCGATGCCGATGCCCAGCGCGCCGGCAATGATCTTCAGCGTGCTGAGGTCGAAGCCCACTGTATCGAGGCCGATGACAAATCCCAGCACCAGCACGACGTACCCAGCCATCCGCGCGATCGCGTATTGCAACCCGATGTCCATCTTGCTGTGCGCCAGCACCCGGGTTCGCAACGTCCGACGAACCAGACGCGATAGCAGCACAACCAGCGCGATCATCACGACCAATTCCACGAGTGACTCCAGCGACAGGGACGCATGCCCCAGCGTGAACAGCGGACGCGTGAACAACTCCGTGAATTCGCTCCAATTCATGAAGCCACTCTAGCAGAGCGATACGGGAGAGTAAATATGCTGTGCCAGCAGGCGCGCTGGCCGGTCAACAGTGGTTTAGAAATCCGTAAGAGAACTCACCGTGCCAGCCGGCCCTGCCATGACGTAGAGTCTGCCGTCTTTGGTCCAGCTCTTCGTCCTAAACCCATCCACGCGGCCAGTGGCTGGTACAGC
The DNA here is from genome assembly GCA_964487175.1 of uncultured Verrucomicrobiota bacterium. Lineage (GTDB taxonomy): Bacteria > Verrucomicrobiota > Verrucomicrobiia > Palsa-1439 > Palsa-1439 > CAWFPN01. Next base: position 2,766 of record CAZAQZ010000029.1, read on the forward strand.
GGGGCCGGGAACCCAAGGCAGGCCCGCAGGATCCGTGATGAACAGCCACGCGCTCTTGGAGTCATCCCCTTCGACACCCCAACAGATCAACGAAACCTTGTGGCTTTTCCACTCGATGATCATACCGCCCAGCAGCGGCAGAGATTGCAGTGAGCGGGGCACGACATAATCCGACGGCCACCCGCGGGCCGCGAACGTCTCCCGCAGTTTTTCGAGGTCCTTCGACTCGACGTTCATCCTGTACTTGCGCGAAACGAACGCCACCATGTGCTCCCGATAATCATTGAACGGCCGCTGCTCATACCAGCGCATACCCAGCAAGGCGCCCGTGGCCGCGATCACGACGACTGCCGCTGCCGCAAGGTAAGCCGGTTGGAACCAACGGATCTGCGGACGAATGATTTTTTGTTCCGCGAGAATCCTGGTCTTCAAGCCGACAGGCACGGGTACTTGTTGGAGTTTCGCGGCAATCACGGCGTCAAACTCATGTTGTTGCTCCAGCCAGCGACCCAGTTCCGGGTCGCGCCTGGCCTGAGCGAGCGCCTCCGCGATTTGCGGATCGGTTTCCTCGCCCCTGCCGGGACGGTAGGCCGATAGTATTTCTCTGGCTTGTTGGCTATCCATGTGACGCCTTGTCCATCAGGATTTGCTGTAATTGTGCCTTGGCACGCGCGATCCGCGACTGGACTGTGCCGATCGGAATATCCAGGATCTCGGCGATTTCCCTGTAGGAGTTGTCTTCGAGATAGAACAGCATGAGCGGTACCCGATAAACTTCGTGCAGCTCCGCGAGGGACTGGATCACCGTGGCCGAATCCAGTCCGTTCATCGCCGTGGGGGAGATGACCGGCAACTCTGTGCTGACCTGGCTCATTTCATAATGCGGAAACCGGCTCTGCTTTCGCCGTCCTTTCAAAAACTCCCGGTGCAATGTTGTAAACAACCACGTCTTCACCTTCGACGCATCCCGTAATTGATGTCCCTTCGTCGCCCACACATAAAACGTCTGTTGTGTGAGGTCACAGGCCTCAGCCTCGGCTTGAGTGAGGCTGTAGGCAAATTGGTAGAGCGGACGATAAAATCGACTGACCAGCTCTTCAAAATCCGGTCTTGCCGATGTCTTGCCCTCATCTTCTGTATGAGCCATCAACGTATCATCCTGTTCCCGTTGGTCATAAAAAAAGACAATGCCATTCGGCTGGCCGTTTAGCCTGCCGAAACCTTTCGGGAAACGCGAGACTGAAACCACGCACCCGAGCTGGGCAACGTGCGTCCCGATACACACCCAATCATTAAGAGCCCCGTCCAACTATTTTGTTCCAACGGAGGAACAAATACGCCTCCCATGGCTCCTACTCGCAGAAACAGGGTGCTAGGTGCTGCGTGAGAACAGATTTCATCGAGGTGGGGCGAGTTGTAGGCCGGGCTGTCGCTTTCCGGCCGCCGACGGACATGGACACTCCGTCACCCACAAGAGAACGATTAAACCTCCGACCTGCAAAACGCGGGCAACCGATGGGCCATCACGGTTGTTGTGTCGAGTGCGGCGGCGCACCCGATCCTCACCAATCGCCGCCTTGGCACGGGAGGTTTCCCGGTTCGGCGGGGTCTTCGGACCCCGCCGGACAAGGGTTTTGAAAACGGTTAGTGCGAATGCCCGCCCGGACCGTGGGCGTGACCGTGGGCCAGTTCTTCCTCTGTCGCGTCCCGGATCGTGGTGATTTCCACGTCAAACGTCAGATCAACCCCCGCCAGCGGATGATTGGCGTCCAGTGTCACGTGCGTGTCCGTGACTTTTGTCACGGTCAAAGGAAGAGGAGATTGGTTGGAACGAAATTGATCGCCGACCTTGACCGTTTTTGAGGGCAGCTTTTCAACCGGAACGTCGATGAGCGCCTGCGGATCGCGCTGGCCATAGGCGTCGTCAGCTTTCACCCCAATCTTCCTCTTATCACCTGCCTTCAATTTCCCAATCTCTGTTTCCAGTCCCGGGATAATTTGTCCGGCACCCTCCATGAAGGTCAGCGGATCGCGGCCGGTGGATGAATCAATCGTTTGACCCGTGGGATCGGTCAATGTGTAATGAAAGGAAATTACCCTGCGTTTCATTTGGAAGCGTCCCCTGAAGAGTTGGTTGATTTGTTTTTCTAGTGTAACCGCACACTACGCGCTCTGGACTGCGTTGTCGATAATGAAACGCCTCTAAATCTTCATCCACCTGCGCGTCCTGGCGGATTTCTCCACCGCGTCGAGAACGATTTGATCGGCCAGCCCATCTTCAAAAGTCGGCTGTACGGATTTTCGGTCGACAACCGCGTTGACGAAGTCGGCCACGGTATGCACGAACATGTGCTCGTAGCCGATGATGTGGCCCGGCGGCCACCAGTTGCCCACGTATGGATGTACGCCACCGCCTTGCGTCACCAGAATGTCGCGGAAGCCACGCCGGTCGGCGGGGTCGGATTCGCTGTAGAATTTCAGCCGGTTCATGTCCTCCAGCTCAAACACCAATGAACCTTTGCTGCCATTAATCTCAATCTGGATGCCGTTCTTGCGGCCCAAGGCGAACCGAGTGGCTTCCAAATTGGCGAGCGCGCCGTTGGCAAAACGTCCGATGAACATCACCGCGTCGTCAACGGTCACCTTCCCCTTCCTGCTCGAGTCACCGGGCAGCGGCCGCTCTTTGATGAACGTCTCCATCTGGCCGCAGACTTCCTTGAATTCGCCGATGAGATAGCGGCCGAGGTCGATGATGTGCGCATTGATGTCTCCGTGCGCGCCGGAGCCGGAGACTTTGCTCTGCAATCGCCAGACCAGGGGGAAATTCGGATCGACAATCCAGTCCTGTGCATAGCGCGCGCGGTAATGGTAAATCTGCCCCAAGTCGCCAGCGTCGATCATCTTTTTCGCCAGCACAATCGCCGGGATGCGCCGGTAGTTGTGGCAAACCATGTTGACCACGCCTGCCTTCTTGACAGCGTCGGCCATTAATTTGGCTTCCTTCACATTCAATGCAAGTGGTTTTTCGCAGAGGATCGCCTTGCCCGCCTTCGCGGCGGCAATTGCAATCTCGGCGTGCGTGTCGTTCGGTGTATTGATGTCGATGATATCGATCGTCGAATCGTCAACGACCTCGCGCCAGTCGGTTTCGAATTTCTCCCAACCGAACCGGTAGGCCGCTGCCGCCACACCCGCTTTGTCGCGTCCGCAGATCACTTTCATCACGGGCCGCGCTTTGAGATCGAAAAACTTGTCCGCCTTCAACCAGGCGTTGGAGTGCGCGCGCCCCATGAATTTGTAGCCGATCATCCCGACGTTCAGCGTCTTTGGCATCGTTCTTCTCCCGAGCGAGCAAATGGGTTGCTATTCCAGCGGAAAAATTATAGTGATTTTATGTCCACCCCGTCGAGAAAAGAAAGGACAGCAGTCATGACAAAGCCTCATGTGAAGTTGTTTATACCTGGGCCCGTGGAGGTTAGCGAGGAAACCTTCCGCGCCATGAGCCAGCCGATGATCGGCCATCGCGGCAGCGGTTTTCAGGATATGTACGCCGCGATTCAGCCAAAACTCCGGCAGGTCCTTTATACGAAGAATCCCGTTTTCATTTCCACGTCGTCCGCCTGGGGTGTGATGGAGGCTTCCGTCCGCAACCTCACCGCCAAAAAAGTTCTCAACTGCTGCTGCGGCGCGTTCTCGGACAAGTGGCTCGATGTCTCCAAACGCTGCGGCAAGGAAGCCGAGGCGCTCAAGGTCGAGTGGGGACAGCCGATTTTGCCCGAACAAGTGGATGCAAAACTTAAGACCGGTCAGTTCGACGCCATCACCCTCGTCCACAACGAAACGTCCACCGGCGTGATGAATCCGCTCGCCGACATCGCGCAGGTTGTGAAGAAATATCCCGATGTGATGTTCATCGTCGACACGGTCAGTTCGATGACCGCCATCAAGATTGAGACCGATGCGCTCGGTATCGACGTGATTCTTGCCGGGACACAGAAGGCGTGGGCGATGCCGCCGGGGCTCGCCGTGTTTGCCGTCAGCGAACGCGCGTTGAAACGGGCCGAGACGATTCCTGGACGCGGTTATTATTTTGACTTCCTTGAGTTCAAAGCGAACCACGACAAGAATATGACGCCTTCAACACCGAGCATCCCGCACATCTACGGATTGAAGTACAAGCTCGAGCAGTTCGAGAAGGAAGGACTCGAAAACCGTTATGCCCGCCACCTCAAGATGGCGCTGAGCACGCGGGAATGGGCCAAGTCGCGCGGTTTCGAAATGTTCCCGAAGGCCGGTTATGAGTCAGTCACGCTTTCATGCGTGAAGAACAACAAGAATATCGACGTCGCCAAGCTGCAGAAGACGCTCAAGGAACGCTACAACGTCCTGATCGACGGCGGTTACGGCCAGATCAAAGGCAAATCGTTCCGTCTGGCGCACATGGGCGATGAAACACCTGACACCGTCAAGCAACTCCAAGTCCAGCTCGACGACTGCCTGAAGTCGGTGTAAGTGGCCAGCACAACCACCACCATTATTACAAACGCGGCGACCGGGGCGATCACAAGGATCACCGTGATCCACCATGTTCATTTCAACTTGGGTTTGTTTTTGCTGGCGACTGTCGCGCTCGTCTTGATTGCCTTGGGACTGCGGTTGTTGTTTTGGAATAAGAATTCGAATTAGGACAATGCCTGGGCATGCCGTTGCTTGACAGGCACTCGGAAATTGCAGAGGGTTGAGAGGTATGCAACCGGGGGGAAGACGCATTCTGCACGTGGATGGCGATTCGTTCTTCGCCTCGTGCGAGATTGCTCTCGACCCCGGGCTCCGCAACCGGCCTGTCTTCGTCGGCGGCGGCCGGCGCGGCGACGGCATCGTCATCGCAGCCAATTACATCGCCAAGAAATTCGGCATCATCACCGGCATGGCCTGTTTCGAGGCGAAACAAAAATGCCCCGCCGGCGTACTGGTCAGACCGCACTACGACGAATACCGCCGCCTGTCACTGGAAATGTTCAAGCGCGTCCGGCAGTACACCCCGCTGCTCGTGCCGACCTCCATCGATGAAGGGTTCCTTGATTTCACCGATTCGCCCAGCGTGTTCCGCTGTCACACCGCCGCCGAACTGGTGGCGCGCATGAAACGCGAGATTGCCGGGGAAGTCGGCATCCCGGTTTCGGTCGGGCTGGGTTCGTCACGCTGGCTGTCGAAGCTGGCAACGGAACATTGCAAGCCCGACGGCTTCCACGAAGTGCCCGCTGACAAGGAACGCGAATTTTTGGCCGACATTCCCGTGCAAAAACTTGCCGGCATCGCCAAACGCCGGGCCCAATCGTTGCGTGCGCTGGGCGTGTGGACGCTGGGCGACGTGGTGGAGTTGCCGCTGGAAGTGTTGCGGCGGCGATTCGGATTTTTCGGCGAGGAACTCTGGCTTCTGGCACGCGGCGAATTGCACGAGACGCTGTCTCTGGCCAACAAACCCCGCAGTTGCATCGGCAGCGCCACCACCCTGCCCTACGACGAACCCGATTACGACACCGCGCTATTGTTCCTGACGGACCAGACTGAGCGGGTCATCACCACGCTGGTCCGCGAAAATCTCAAAGCGCGAGAGATGGGCGTGTACATCCGCTTCAAAAATCTGGAGGGCGTCGGCCAAAGCGTGAAGTTCCCCGCTCCGCAGTTCGAGCCGCATGTCATCAACACCGAGGTCGAACGAATGTTCTGGAGTCTCGTGGCGGGCCAGGAGCAGCCGATCCGCCAGGTGTGCATCAATTTTTGGAACCTCGACCCGCTGGACCTGGAACCCGACCTGTTCGGCTTCAACAAGGACTTCACCCATCGCGAACTCCAGCATGCTTTACAAGAAATCGAGCAGCAATTCGGTCCGCGCCGCGTGAAAACCGGCACGCGCATGCTGTTGGAAAAAGAGGCGGAGCATCTGGTGGGCGACAAACCCAAATGTCCGTTCATCCCGCAGCGCGAAATGGAATTGAAAGTCGGCAGGATCCGCCAGCCATCTCTCGACCCCGTGTACGAAGATGAGTGGCAACCACTGGAAACCGCGACCCCCGCCAAACCGCTCCCCCTCCCCCGCACCTGGGGCCGCTCCACATCGCGACAGAGCAAATTCAGCTAACAGCTACAACTTCCCTTTTGTGCTCGGGACGCCTTTCACGCGCGGGTCACGCTGGCAGGCCTGGTCCAACGCCTTCGCCAGCGCCTTGAAGATTGCCTCGACAACGTGATGCGGTTCGTCACCGCGCAACACGTCCACGTGCAGATTGCAGCGCGCTTCGTTGGCAAAGCCCTGGAGAAACTCCTTCACCAACCCGACACGGAACTCCTTTTTCCGCCCCAGATCGACATTGGCAATGCGCTTCCAGCTCTTCGCTTCAAACACAAGAAACGGCCGATTGCTGAAATCCAGCGCGATGCGCGCTTGCGCAAGCGTCTCGTCCATCGGCACGAGCGCCCAGCCGTAACGGCGAATGCCGCGTTTGTCACCCAGGGCATGGACGAACGCCTGTCCCAGCGCGATGCCCACATCCTCCACCAGGTGATGCGCATCCACATCAAGGTCGCCTTGGGCCTTCACCGTCAAATCGCACAGCGAATGTTTCGCCAGCAGCGTCAGCATGTGATCGAAAAACGGCACCCCGGTGGCGATGTCCGATTTGCCAGTGCCGTCGATCGTCAACGCCAGCATGATTTGCGTTTCCGCCGTGTGCCGTTGAACTCTAGCGTTTCGCTTTTTCAATGATTGCTGTCGATGCCTCCAGGAATTTGTCCATCTCCTCATCCGTGCCGATGCTGACTCGCGCGTAATCGCGGATGCGATCGGCGTCCCACCATCGGACCAGAACGTTTCGCTCGCGCAATGCGTCGAACCATTGTTTTGCCGTCACCGGCGCAGGTGGACGCGCGAATACGAAATTCGCCGCCGAAGGGTAAACGAAGAACCCGCGTTTTGCCAGTGCATCCGTGATGCGCTGGCGTGTCGCGCAAATCTTCTTTGTGTTCTGCAGGAAATAGTCCCAGTCCTCCAGCGTCGCCTCGGCGCCCGCCTGGCTGATTCGGTTTACATTGTAACTGTCCTTCACCTTGTCGAGCGCGCCGATCAGGTCGCGCGGCCCGGCTGCCCAACCGACCCGCATGCCGGCAAATGAAAACGCCTTGGAGAACGTGCGCGCCACAATCACGTTGGGGTATTCGCGGGCGAAATCGAGGCAGTTGTCGGCGGCAAAATCCACGTAGGCTTCGTCGATCACGACGACGCCCTTGGTTTCCTCGATCACGCGCTGGAGTTCCACGCGCTGCAACCATACCCCGCTGGGCGCGTTCGGTTGCGTGATGAACACAAGCTTCACGCCGTCCAGTTTCTGCAACAGTGGCGCATGCGCGGTAATTTGGAAATTCTCATCCAACGGCAGCTCAACCTGCGTCGCGCCCTGGATGTTCGCCAGAACGGGATACAACGAATAGCTCGGCCAAAAGTACGCCAGCTTCTCGCACTCACCGCAAAACCCCCGCACGCAGAGGTTCAGAATATCGTCGCAGCCGTTGCCGACGACGATCTGGTCGGCGTCGAACCCGTAAATCTTCCCGAGCTTCTGCCGCAACGCACTTGCCGTCGGGTCGGGATACAATCGCATCCGTCCATCAATCGCCGCGCGCACCGCTTCGATCACCTTTGGCGACGGCGGATATGGATTTTCGTTCGTGTTGAGCTTGATCAACCCGGCGGCCTTCGGCTGTTCGCCGGGCACATAGGCGCTCATCCGCTGGACTTGTTTCCGGATGTAGCTCATTTCTTTTGCGCAAACCGTACGCGCGCCGAAGCTGCGTGCGCGTCGAGCCCCTCGACTTCTGCGAATTCCTCCAGCGCAGGCAGCGATTTCCGGAGCGAGTCGCGTGACAGCTCCACGATACTGGTGCGCCGTTGAAACTGGTCGACCGTCAATCCTGCAAACGACTTCCCTGCCCCGCCTGTCGGCAGCGTGTGACTCGGTCCCGCCAGATAATCTCCCGCCACCGTTGGCGACCACGGACCAATGAAGATCGCGCCGGCGGTTTTGATCTTCGCCGCGAGCTTCGCCGCGTTCTTCGCCATGATTTCGCAGTGCTCCGGCGCAAATTGGTTTGCGAACTTCGCGGCGTCATCGAGATTCTTCACCAGCACACATGCGGTGTTTTCGCCCAGCACGCGCTCGATGAGTTCACGCCGCTTGAGAGAAGCCTTTTGCAGAAGCAGCTGTTCCTGGACCATCACAATCACCCGCGGCGATGGCGTCACCAGACATACGCGCTCGTGACCGCTTCCGTGTTCGGCTTGTGCCAGCATGTCGGCGGCAATAAAACGCATGTCGGCGGAATCGTCGGCAATGATCAACACCTCGCTCGGCCCGGGCAACAAATCAATAGCCACGTATCCGAACAATAGCCGCTTGGCAGTAACCACGTATGCATTGCCCGGCCCAAAGAGTTTTTGGACCGGCCTGATTGTCGCGGTGCCGAGAGCCATCGCCGCGATAGCGCCGACGCCGTTCAGGCGATAAATCTCAGACGCGCCCGCGGTGCGGATGGCGTAAAGCAAGTTCGGATTGATTACGCCGACCCGCCCCGGTGGCGTGCAGACAACGATCTCGGGGCAACCCGCCACTTTGGCGAGCGTAATTGTCATTAACGCGGTCGACACCAGCGGCGCCGTCCCACCCGGTACGTAAATCCCAATGCGTCGAAATGGATCGAACTTCTCGCCGACACGTCCGCCCTGGGCATTGCGCATCTGCCAGTTCTTGCGCAATGACCGCCTGGAAAATGCAGCGATGTTCTTCTGTGCGGCGTCAACCGCCTTGCGAAGATCGGGAGCAACCCGAGGTGTAGGTTCAGTGACGCGCAGTTGCGCAACGGTCAATTTCACTTCATCGAACCGCTCGGTCAGGTCCAGCAAGGCGGCGTCGCCCCGGACACGGACATCAGCGATAATGGCACGCACGCGCTCCTCGATGGCTGGGTCGAAAAGGCTGCCCGAAGCCGTCACTTCCGCGACGGCCTGGACGAAATCGGGTTGGTCGTAACGCAATAGTTTCATGGGACGACGGGGCGTCATCTTACAAGAGCGCGGCCCAAAAGCAACCGTTACGGTTTGACACCCCTGGCCAGCAACAGCCGCTGGGCTTTCCGTTTCCACTGATGGTTAGTGCGTTTGAGAAATCGCGGGGCGTGGTCGAAATCGTGAATGAGTTGCTTCAATGCCTCCGTGCTGGCGGCGGATTCGCCCAGTTTGTCGAGCACTTCGGCATATTCAAGCTGCGCCTGGAGATAGCCGTGGCTGATGAGGAACTTCTCGTAAAGCTGGCGCGCCTCCGTGAGATGACCAAGGGCGGTCTGACACCGTGCGCACTGCCAGAGCAATTCGCCCGATTCAAAGCCCGGCTGCTGCTGGAGCGCCGGTCCGAGATAGTCCCATGCTTCGGGACCGCGGCCTTGCGCCAGGAGCACGTAACCAAGGTGGGCGCGCGCGTCGAACAGGTCCCTGTCGCGTTCCAATGCTGATTCGTAGGCTTGTTGTGCCAGTGCCCATTTATTTTGCGCGCGATAGACGTCGCCAAGTTCGGCGTAATGATGGGACTTGTCCAGATGATGGATTTTGTTTTGCAGTTCCTCGATCTGACGCTTCTGCACCCGGCGTTTCGAGAAGGACCGGTCCACGCCCGAAGTGCCGTACTTGCAAACGAAGAAATAAACGAGCGCGCCGATGATCGAGAAAAAGAAAATAATGAAAATCCAGTAGATGTCATTGCCGTTGCGGATGCAATCAACAATCATCCACACTTGGAAAGCAAGCACCAGCAACGAGATGATGCCGCCGAGCCACGGAACAGCATAAAAGAGACTGTAGAAGTATCCCATCGTTTCGAGCCGTCATCTTCGCAAAGTCGCGGGGGAAAATCAAAACCACAGTGAGCGGCTTCTTTTACTCCCACTCGATGGTACTGGGTGGTTTGCTGGAAATATCAAAGCAGACGCGGTTGACACCTTTGACTTCGTTGATGATGCGCGTCGATAGCCGCGCCATCAAATCATAGGGCAACCGCACCCAATCGGCCGTCATCCCGTCCACGCTCTCCACTGCGCGAATGGCGACCACGTTGTCGTAAGTGCGTTCGTCACCCATGACGCCGACCGTTTTCACCGGCAACAATACGGCAAACGACTGCCAAATGTTGTAATACAGATCTGCTTTCTTCATCTCGTCGATGACCACCCAATCCGCGTCGCGCAGGATACGAAGCCGTTCCGGACTGACCGATCCCAAAATGCGCACGGCCAGGCCCGGACCCGGGAACGGTTGCCGCCAGACGACTTCACGCGGCAGACCGAGCTGCGTGCCCACCTCGCGCACTTCGTCCTTGAACAGATTTCGCAGCGGTTCGAGTAACTCAAATTTCATGCGCTTGGGCAGCCCGCCCACGTTGTGGTGTGACTTGATCATCGCGGCGGGGTTGCCCGCGATGGACACGCTTTCAATTACGTCGGGATACGTCGTGCCCTGCGCGAGAAACCTCGCGGAACCCGCTTTCTTCGTCGCTTTCTCAAACACCTCGACGAACGTGCGTCCGATGATCTTGCGTTTGCGTTCGGGGTCGGCGATGGAGCGCAATCGCGTTAAAAACGTTTTGGTGGCGTCCACATAGAGCAATTTGATGTGGAGATTGCGGCCAAAGACTTGTTGTACGCCATCCGCTTCATTTTTGCGCAGCAAGCCGTTGTTGACGAAGACACAGGTGAGCTGGTTCCCGATGGCTTTGTGAATCAACGCCGCGGCCACGCTTGAATCGACCCCGCCGGAAAGCCCGAGGAGCACGCGATCGTTGCCGACGGTGGCCCGAATGTCTTCTATGGCCCGGTCGATGAACGACTTCATCGTCCAGTTGCGCCCGCACCCGCACACGCCGTGGACGAAATTGGAAATGATCTGCTTGCCGTTGGGTGTGTGATGAACTTCGGGATGGAACTGCAAACCGAACAGCCTCTTGCCCCGGTGCACAATGGCCGCATGCGGCGCGTTCCCGCTGCGCGCGACCCAATCGAATCCAGCGGGAAGATCCGTCACGTGATCGCCGTGGCTCATCCAGACTGTTTGGACGTGGTCCATGCCTTCAAACAGCGCG
>CAZAQZ010000030.1:0-2372 GCA_964487175.1 uncultured Verrucomicrobiota bacterium
CGAGCCGTACAACGCCCAGCAACCCGACGAACATCGGCTTCCCCCGCATGACACGTCCGTGCCGTATGATTGGGCGCTGAAGGAGCATTGATGAAAGGTGTCATCCTTGCCGGTGGACTAGGCACACGGCTGTTCCCTCTCACCAAGATCACCAACAAGCATCTGCTCCCCATTTACAACAAGCCGATGATCTTTTACCCCATCCAAACGCTTGTGGATGCGGGCATTCGCGACCTTCTTATCGTCACGGGCGGAAACAACTCGGGCGATTTCATCCGCCTGCTGGCCAATGGACGCTCGTTCGGCCTGCCTCATCTGAATTACACGTATCAAGACGGCGAGGGCGGCATTGCCGACGCCCTGCGGCTGGCTGAACATTTCGCGGCGGGGGAAAAATTCGTCGTCATGCTCGGTGATAATCTTGTCGAGAAGAGCATCCGCCACGGGGTCGCCGCGTTCCGCCGGCAAAAAACCGGCGCACGGCTGTATCTCAAAGAAGTGCCGAACCCGCAGGATTATGGCGTCGCCGAGATGCGTGGTAATCGGATCGCCCGCATTGTCGAAAAACCAAAGCGCCCAAAAACCAACCTCGCTGTCGTCGGTATTTACATGTACGACGCCGGTGTGTTTGACATCATCCGCACCCTCAAACCGTCACGCCGGGGCGAACTTGAAATCACCGATGTCAACAACGCGTACATCAGGCGCGGTCAGATCCAATACGACATTCTCGATGGCTGGTGGGCCGACGCGGGCGCCTCTCACCAACGGCTCCTTGAGACGGGGATTCAAGTCGCGCGCCAGCAGGGTCTGAAGCTGTGAAGCGGGTCCTCGTCACGGGCGGCGCTGGGTTCATCGGTTCACATTTTGTAAAGCACGCACTGCGCATGCACACCGACTGGTACATCGTCAATCTCGACAAACTCGGCTACGCCGCCAGCCTCGACAATATTGCCGACCTGCCCGATCCAAAGCGTCATGAGTTCATCCGTGGCGACATTACCGACCGCGAACTTCTAGGCAAACTCTGGAGCGATGGGTTTGAGATCGTTGTCAACTTCGCCGCGGAGACGCATGTGGACCGTTCCATTCTCTGGGCCGACGAGTTCATCAAGACGGATGTGCTGGGCGCATTCACGTTGCTCGAAGCGGCCCGACAATTCGGCGTTAAGAGATTTATCCAGATTTCCACGGACGAAGTGTACGGCAGTGTTGAGAATGGCAGTTCAACCGAGGATTCGCCTCTGAACCCCCGCAACCCCTACTCCGTCAGCAAAACAGCTGCTGACAGGTTGGCGTTCGCCTATTTTGCCACCCACAACGTCCCTGTGATTGTGACGAGATGTTCGAACAATTTCGGACCCAACCAGCATCCGGAGAAATTCATCCCATTGTTCATCACCAACGCGCTGGAAAACAAGCCGCTGCCGCTTTACGGCGATGGCCGTTACGTGCGTGATTGGATTTACGTGGAAGACCATTGCGCTGCCCTTGACTTCCTGATCGAGCAAGCTCAAGCCGGCGAAACATACAACATTGCCGGCGGCAACGAGGTCGAGAATATTGCCGTGGCACGCCAGATTTGCCAGCATCTCGGAAAACCCGAGTCGTCCATCCAGCCCGTCAAGGACCGGCCGGGCCATGATCGCCGCTATTCGCTTGATGCAGGCAAGCTGGCGCGATTGGGATGGAAGCCGGCCCGCGACTTTTCCGCCGCGCTCGTTTCGACGATTGACTGGTATGCGCACAACGAACCGTGGTGGCGGACCATCAAGAGCGGTGAATTCAAACGCTATTACGAGCAGCAATACGGTTCGCGTTTGTAATGGTCGTTACAAACCCTTCGGCTTCCCGCGGGAAAGGATCACGACGCCAATTCCCGCCAGCAGAGCGACAATACTAACCGCGCCCGACGCAGCATAGGAACGGGGCGGTTCGTAATGGAGCACGATCTCGTGCGCACCGCTCTTCAAGTCAAGGCCCATCAGGCCGCAACTGACTCGCAACACTTCCGTCGGTTGTCCGTCGACTTCCGCGTGCCAGAACGGGTAATAACTTTCTGCAATCACCGCCAGGCAATTGGTCGGCGCCGTAGCCTTGATTCGCACCAGTTCATCGCTTTCGCGCGTCACATTCAGGTCACTCAACGTAACGGGCTCCGGATTTCCGAATGGAGGAAGCCCGCCTCCTGCGTCGCGATAGACCTGGGCATACGTTCCGGGCCTCTCCGTCTCGGAGTTTACCAGCGGCCAGCCGTTCGCCGATAATGCCACGGCCAACTGCGCTGATTCCCTGAAGTCGCCGACAAACAGACACGCCTTCGCGTACGCCGTCACGTACGGATGAGCCGTGTCGTTGCGGAAGACAATGAA
>CAZAQZ010000030.1:2382-13798 GCA_964487175.1 uncultured Verrucomicrobiota bacterium
GTTTTGGCTCAGATCGTTCACGACGGATTGCGGGTCGGGAACAGCCGGACTTCCCAGGTCGAAGACAATGTAACGCGCGCCCATTAAATTCAGAAATGGACGACTCATGATGACGTGCCGGTCTGGCAATTGCACGAACGCCTCTTGATTGAGCAGGCCCGTGCCGATTGGGGACATCCAGTTGAAGAACGCCTCGTACACCTGCGGCTTGCCGCCATACATCGGACCCAACAAATGGAAGTAGCGGCCCGACACCGAATAGGTCTTCACCCAATCGGGGTCCTGATTGAAGGAAGCGTACGTGGTCCGAAGGTTCTCAAGCGTGTGCTCAGGCACGCCGTTGTCCTTGACCGGTTTCTGGTACGGCCAATAGTCGACCAGCATCAAAAGCGCAGCAACGCCCACGAGTTTTGGGATGTGGGCTCGCCATTTCCCGGTGCTGAGTACATCCGTCACTAAGAAGCCCGTCAGCAGGGCGCAAAAGAACGCACCCGGCCCGTCGTAAAATACGTAGGGGGCCCGGATCTCCTTGAAAAACGGTACTGCAGCCAATAGCGAAAAGGCGGGCAGGAACAGAAAGGCCACCAATGCGCCCGCCCCACAAAGACGTTTGCGCGGTGTGGTCAGCTTGAGACGAAAGAACATCACCAGGAACGCCACGGTTACGGCCAGCGACAGCACAACGGCCACGCGCATCGCGCCGGGCGCGGGATCAAGTCCAAAGATCGCTTGCGCTGTCTGCCAATTGGCCCGCCACACTGTGCTGGGCCCGCAGGCCAGCATCACGGTCACCAGCAGCGCGCCGATGAAGAACCAGAATAGTGAGCGGTTTGCCCTTCCCCCGTTGCCCAGCGCGGTCACGGCCAGCAGCGCCAGCAACACCAGCCCGGCGTATTTTTCCGGCGAATCCGCCGTCATCGAGAACAACCGCTGGATCTGTTCACTCATGCGGCTGGCTTGCTCCTGCGTCGCTGGGTGGAAGGCCTGGGTCTGTAACAAATGCGCCAGCTCGTTGGTAGTGGCGCTCGTCACAGCGCCATCTCGGTCGGCCAACGCGAACAAGCTCTTGAAAGCGAACCCGCGTTGCCATTGCCGCAACTGTTGCTCTTCGCCTGACAGCAGTTTGACGTCCCTGGACTCGATCAGACCGGGAATGATAATCACCGCGCACAAGCCGGCCGTCACCACGCCCAGCAACGCCAATGTCCTCGCTGTCGCCTGCCACGTGGTGCGCCGGGCGCTGGGCCAGAGCCAGTAAACAAGGTAGCCAGCCAGAAACACGGCGTGTACGAAGGCCATCTTATTATGCGCCCACAGCAGGCCGAACGCCGACAGGCCGCACCAGAAAATGTCCCGAACGCGTCCCGTTTCCAGCGCGCGGGCGAACAGCCAGAACGTTAGTGGCATGAACGGGAAGAACACAATCACGCCCAGATGTTCCGCGCCCGCCGCGCGAATGACCTGTTCGGGGTGCAACAAAAATGCCAGCGCCGCCAAGGTCGCGGCCCAGTCGTTCTTCAAAAAATGCCGTGCGCAACCGTACATCGCCATTGCGCCGCCAAAGATCGCCAGCAGCGCCGTCAGTTTCACGGCCACGTGCGGATTCGTGAAGGACGCAAAGAGCAGTCCCGGCAATAGATAAAAGCCCTGGGAATGATTCAGGCCGTAGCTGGAGCCGCTCATGTAAAACGGCGTCCACCACGTCAGGTGGTGATGGTGGATGAGCTCGTGCTGGATATCCCACAACCGCGACACGAACCCACCGAATTCCTTCTCGCTGTAGCCCAGTGGCAGCCAGTTTGCGCCCAGCCAGACGCAATACACCAGCGCTGCGGCAAATGTGACCCACAATCCGATACAGCGTTGATTAGCGGGAGGGGGTGAGGGTTTTTGCATTGGCTTGGGCGAGGAGATTCTGAACGGCGGCGAACACTTCGTCCACAGAAATGTCGCGCATACAGGCGTAATCGATGTTGGCCACGCACTCCAGCGGGCGACTGGAGTAGAAAAAACATGGCATGCAGGGCAGGTCCTTGCGCACGATCAGGTATTGTGAAATCCATGGATGCAGCCGGTTCCAATCCGTCGGGCCAAACAACGCGGCGACCGGGACATTCTGCGCCGCCGCCAGATGCATCATCGCCGAATCGTTGCTGATGAACACACGGCAGTATTTCAACACCGCAAGTGCATGGCGCAAATTGGCCTCGCGTACCAACAGCACGCGTTGATCAACGTGCTGCATGATGTATTGATTAACCTCCTCGTCGGAGGGTCCCGAGAAAATCAGAAACCGCGCGTCGGCATATGCCTCTCCCAGTCGGTGGATCAGTCGGATAAACTTCTCCTTATCCCAGCATTTCTTCGTCATGTTTTTAAACACGCTGCTGTAGGTGTGAAATCCAAACAACAGAGCGTCTTCGGCGATCCCCTGCTTTGCCAGGAACTCGCGGCCATGGCGTTCGTCATCCGGCGTGAGAACCAATTTGAGATGGATTCGCTGGAGCTGGCCCTCGCGGTCACTCGGCATTTCGGGCTCCGAAACCGGCGCACCGACTGTTTCGCAAATGGCGCGGACCAGCCGCAAATTCTCCACCACATTATGAAGCGAGCTGTCTTCGCGGACGACGACGTTGTTCAAGAACCACAGATTACGCCAGCTTTGGTGCTGGTAACGATGCCCTGCCCGCCAGCGGCGGCCCACCAATCTGTTGACGAGGTTGTATTCCAAACGGTTCGACGGAAACGGCATGATACTCAGGTCAAACCCCTCCTGACGCAGACGCCACACATAACGCAACCCCGCCTGTTTGCCGGCTTTGAAGAAATCGAAGTAACGCACCTCATTCACATCCGGATTCGTCTCCAACAGATTCGCCGTGCCCTTGAACATGGTCAGCACAGTGATCTTCGCCTCGGGCAGGGAGCGCCTGAGCAGTGCCAGGGCAGGTGTGAACAGGATGGCATCACCAATACCCGGCAAACAGAATATTATGACACGTTTCGGTCGTCGGTTCTGCATGTATGAATGTAGTTTCAGGCGAGAGGTGGAGTGACTCAACCTGTGCTCTAACCCTAGCACGATGCTCGAACGCGATGCAAGACCCTGTTCAGGGTATCGGCGCAGGGCGTGACTAGGCCCTGGCGCCTTTGGCCGCTGCCAAGGGGTGCTCTTCGTGGAGGAAGTTCATCACCACCCGCTCAATTTCGACGATGTTGAAGGGCTTGCTGAACCACCGGTTCCCCGTCCACTCCAGGAACGAGCGCGACTTGGTGCTGACTGTGTCGCCGGTGACGAAGATAATCTTCTCCGCGAGTTCGGGCTTGCTTTCCCTTACTCGCTTATAGAGTGCCTCGCCGTCCATGTCTGGCATGCAAAGATCTGAAATCACGAGGTCGTAACTGCTGCAGCCGATTCGTTCCATTGCTTCCACACCGTTGCCGGCCGTCTCGACGATGTAGCCGTCCTCGCCGAGGACGGTCTTCAGCACTTCAACGATCCCAGGTTCATCATCGACAATCAGTAGCCGGTGCGACCCGGCATTCGGATCGGACACGGGTGCCTGCGCCGCCTGCAGCAATTCCGGCGCGTCGGTGCACGCCACCATCGGCAGCTCGACGAAGAATTTCGCCCCTTTTCCGCGTTCACTCTGCACCCAGATTCTTCCGCGATGCTCCTCAATGATACTGTGCGAGATCGACAATCCCAGTCCCGTACCCTTGCCTGGCGCCTTCGTCGTAAAGAACGGATCAAAAATCTTGCCGACGACCTCCGGCGAGATCCCCGGACCAGTATCCGCGACGGTGATGAGCAACGACGTTCCCACGACTTCCGTGCCAACGTCCAACTGTCGTGCCCCACTCCACGTGCACAACGCATGAACGGCGTTGATCAGCAGATTGGTGATGACCTGCTCAATCTGATGCGGGTCCGCCATCGTCGTCGGTGAATTCGGCGAGAGGCGCTTGGTGGCCGTGATGCCGTTCTGTAACAATTCCGCTTCGTGGGTTTCCAGGATGCTGGCGACCAGCCGGTTGATATCGACCACCACCATCTGCGGTTCGCGAGGTCTGGCAAAGGTCAGCAGATTGCGAACGATCTTCGCCGCCCGCTCGCTCTCGCGCAGGATCTTGACGATATCCGTCCTGACCTTGCCTTCGGTCGTTCCCTGTTTGGCCAGAAGCTGCGCGTAACCCATAATGACGGCCAGCGGATTGTTCAACTCGTGTGCCACGCCGGCAATCAACTGGCCCAATGCCGAAAGTTTTTCCGACTGCCGCAACTGTTGCTCGAGCTGTTTGCGCTCCGTGATTTCGCGGACGTGGACTTGCAGGACCGGGCGCTTGTTATACTGCACCAGATTGGAGCTGCCCTCGCAAAGAATATGGGTGCCGTTAGGCCGCGCCATGTTGATCTCGCTGGATGGCTGAAACACCTCATCGAACATGTGTTTGTTTTCCAACAGGCTCTTACCCTTGCGATGCAGACTCGGGCACAAATCGAGGAAACATCGTGAGAGCTGGTCGCTGGGGCGGAAATCAACCAGGCGGTGGGCGGATTCGTTGGCTTCGAGGATATCCAGGGTTTCCAAGTCTACCAGAAAAATTCCGTCGCTGGCGGAGTCGAATAGCGCGCGATATTTCTGTTCGGACACGGAAACCTCCTGCTCGAGGAGGCGCCGGGTGGCGACGCCTTTGCGGAACTCACCCAGCAGGGTTTCGTTTCGTTCGCGCGCCTGCTCCAGCACCTGCACCATCATGCCCATGGCAATAAACAAGGCCAGCACCGCCGACGTGATGTAGCCGATCGCCAGTTCTGCGGGAGGAATGTACGGTTGCACGGAGAACACAATCATGTGCAGTCCCCACATAATGAATCCCACCACCAACAGATTCGCTCCGCGGTAGCGCTTGCGATATTTCAGATGAAGCAGGCCCGTAAATACGCTGGAGGAAGCCAGCAGGATGAACACCGGGAGTGTAATCCAAATGTGATCACGCACCTTGTAGGCAGCGATATAACTCCAGAGGCAAATCAGCACGACGCCGAACCCGAGTTCGCGCCGCTTCCGGGCGTAGTTCGTCAGCTCGAAACTTCCCCAGAACATGCAGAGCGCACTGATCCCAATACAGGCGCGGCGCGTCATGATCAAAATGGGCAAATCAGGAGACTCTTCAAGTCCGATGCAGGCTACGAGCCAGAGGCCGTAGAACATCCAGGAGATTGTCCAGAGATTAAAATATGCCCGCTTCGTATAACGATTCAGATACGCAAACACACCGACCACAACGAACGTGCTGAACAGCGCCAGTACCAGAGCGGCCTTCACCCATTCAGGCGCCAGGACGCCCGTGAACCCCGCGATAAAATCATGCCAAATTTCAGCGTTTATATATTTGTGCATCGTGTCGCCATCAACATGCAGGCGTGGTCATATCAATGCGCTATCCTGCCGGAATGATAATTAGCACGAACCCTGCCAAGCCATAGTTCCCACCGCCTGCGTCCCATGAACATAAATCACTGCGTGTAAACGATTTATTGGAGGCACCATGACCTATTGGTGCTGGGATTGACGGTATTCTCGACCCTCTTTTGAACACCACGCCAATTCCATTCGGCTGACGCCAGATGAAATGCTCCCCATCAAGGTGCCACGTTCGTTGGCAGGCGGCTTGGTTGACGCACCTGCAGGCGCCACCTATAATGTCACGCTCATGAAAATTTCTCTGACCACAGCATCACCGTTCTCACAAAAAACTCCCGCGGTTGTCCTGTTCTCGTTCGAAAGCGAACAGCCAACAGGTCCGGCCAGCTTGCGCAAGCTCGTCGACCAACTCACCAAGAAGGAATTTAACGGCTCGGATCGCCAAGTCTTTGTGCTGCACGGCGCAGGCAAATCCGGCATACGAGCGGAGCGCGTCATGCTTGTCGGTCTGGGAAAGCGCAAGGACTTCACTCCCGAGAGAATGCGCCGCGCCACCGGCACTGCCGTGAAGCGATTGCGCGACAGCGGCCTCGATTGCGCGACCATTCAAGCTCCGGACGGTTTGCCGGATTGTTCCATTGCCGATTGCGCCAGCGCGATCGTGGAAAGTGCCGAGCTTGTCACCTACAAATTCACCAAATTCAAACCCGACAGCGACAAACCTACCGAAGTGAAATCGTTGACGATTTGTTTGCCGTCCGGCTCCGATCTCGCAGCGGTGAAAAAGGCCGTCGCAAGAATACAGACCATCACCGAAGCCGCCAATTACACGCGCGACATCAGCAACCTGCCCGGCAACGTGGTCTACCCTTCTGTGCTGGCCGACTACGCACAAACGCTTGCCGATAAAACCGGCTTAAAGTGCGCCATCTTCGAAAAAGAAGAACTCGAGAAGGATGGTTTCGGCGGTCTGCTGGCCGTCGGCGCGGGTAGTATCCGCGAACCGCGCTTGATCGTGCTGGAGCACCACGGCAATCCGAAATACGACACCGCCCCGATCGCCCTCGTTGGCAAAGCCATCACATTCGATTCCGGCGGCATCTCCATCAAACCCAGCGATAAGATGGACGAGATGAAATTCGACAAATGCGGCGGCGTCGCTGTCCTCGGCGCGATGCGCGCCATCGCCAAGCTCAAGCTTCCCATCAATGTCATCGGCGTCATCGCCTCCGCCGAAAACATGCCGAGTGCGACAAGTTATCGGCCAGGCGATATCGTGACAAGCTATCGGGGTCCGGACAAACGCGGGGTGACCATCGAAGTCCTCAACACAGACGCCGAAGGCCGCATCGTGCTCGGGGACGCTCTCGTGTACGCGCGGGAACGGAAGCCACAGGCGATTATCGACCTCGCCACGCTCACCGGCGCCTGTGTCGTGGCTCTTGGCGGCTACGCCGCAGGATTGTTCAGCAATGATGATTCATTGGCAGAAAAGCTGCGCGCCGCGGGTGAACGCACAGGGGAACGCCTCTGGCCGTTGCCCCTCTGGCAGGAATATAAGGACAAGATCAAGAGTGATGTGGCCGACCACAAAAACACGGGCGGTCGCGAAGGTGGAGCGATTACAGCGGCGGCATTTCTGGCCAATTACGTCGGTGATACGCCCTGGGCGCATCTTGACATTGCGGGGACTGCGTGGACAACGGAAGAGCGTCCGTATATCACCAAGGGCGCCACGGGGTTCGGCGTGCGATTACTGGTGGATCTGCTCAGCGGCTGGCGCTGACCGGTGCGAGGTGCGCGCACAGAGCGCGCCGACGACAAGAATCACCACGACCGCAACGCTCAGAAAAAAAAACCCCCAAGCGGTCACATTTTCTTTAAAACTCCGGCTGAGTTTCATATAGTGCCATCGATTTTAGACGAGAATCATGAGCAGCACAATCTCACAACTTGATCTGGCCGGCATTCAGAAACTGAAAAGCGGCAAGGTACGCGAGGTGTTCGATCTCGGCGACACGTTGCTATTCGTCGCCACCGATCGTCTTAGCGCGTTCGACGTGATCCTTCCCAACCCGATTCCGGAAAAGGGTCGCGTCCTCACGGCACTCAGTGAATTCTGGTTCAAGAAGACGAAGCATATCGTCAAGAATCATTTCATCACGAGCGATTTCAGAGAAATCCGGGATCGCGCGGGTGACGTGACGGAGACGGTGCGCGATCGTTCCATGGTGGTACGCAAATGTCAGCCGCTGGCCATTGAATGCGTCGTGCGGGGTTATCTCGCCGGCTCCGGGTGGAAGGAATATCAAAAGAATCACACGGTCTGCGGCATCACGCTCGCCGCGGGACTCGTTGAATCCAGCGAACTCCCCCAGCCTATTTTCACACCCGCCACAAAAGCTGAAACAGGCCACGACGAGAACATCAATTTCGATCAGGCAGCAAGAATTGTGGGCCAACCGGTCGCCGAAAGGGTGCGCGATTATTCCATCGCGCTGTACAGTTTCGCCCGTGATTACGCACGCAAGCGCGGCATTATTATCGCCGACACGAAATTTGAATTCGGCCTGGACGGTGACAAGCTGATCCTGATCGACGAGGCGCTCACACCGGACAGTTCGCGTTTCTGGCCAGCCGACACCTATGCGCCGGGCAAATCGCAGCCGAGCTTCGACAAGCAGTTCGTACGCGATTACCTGGAAACTCTGGATTGGAATAAGACACCGCCCGGCCCTGTGTTGCCAGATGAGATCGTGCGGAAAACGACCGAGATGTATCTCGAGGCCCTAACCCGGTTGACGCGTTGAATTGCCCGGGGTCCTGCTTCTGCTGCCGTCCGCCTCGATCGTTGTGTGACCGAGGCAGCTACCCACCCGGCATAAGAAGCAGGCGCCGGACAACTACATATGGTTAACGAATTTCTGCCATTGGGCTTCGAGCACGCTGACATCGGTCTGTAGAAACGCAGCCAACAGCACTTCGCCATCCGCTTCCTGCGCGGCGGCGGCAGTGTTGACATCATTGATGTCGCGGTAATATTTCACGAACTCGAAAAACCGGTCGTGATACTGCCGTTGCATCAGGAAATAGGTCAGCGCCCAACTCTCTTCGTAGGCCTTTTCAACGTTGGCCGTGCCCAGGGAGAAGAAACCCGAGTGATCACGATGATTGAGGAGCACGTTGAGCGGCAGCAAGGCGCCAGCGTCACGCACCGCAGCCAGCCGTTCCGCCAACACAGAATGATAGGCGCCTATTTCCGGAGTCTCGCAGTATTCAGCCAGGCCCTCCGTCAGCCAGGTCGGCTCAATGGCGAATTTGCATTGGATACCGAACGCGCGAAACAGTTGATGAGCACCCTCATGGCGGGTTAGGCGATCCGTCATGGATTTCGCCTCGGTGGTGATTTGCGAGCTTAACGCCTCGAGATGCGCACTGGCCTGGATGCGGTTTTCAGATTGGTTGTCTGATGCGTCCAATGCGCGAAGACGCTGATCGATCCGCTCCTGGACCTTGGCAAACTGGGTCGTCGCCATCTGATTCAACAAGACGAGGCGGTTGTCCGCCGATGAATAGAACCCGGCACTTTCGACCAATGCAGGAGCCAACCTTCGCGCACACGCACGAAACGGTGCTTCCGAATCAAACAGAACTATCTGAACGATCTTTCCTGAGTCACGATCACGAATCAGCGGGGCAAACCGCTGTTGAAATTGCTGGCGCAGTTGCGTGAGCACTCGCAGCGTCTGGTCCACCTCTGCGTATGGCGCATCCGTCACGACGCTGTATGGCCCGTTCTTGACGAAATGATAACCTGGAAACTCTTTGACAAGTAGCACGTCCTGGCGAGTGACTTCCATCGAGGGAGTCGGCAATCCCGTAATCGCGGCAATTTCGGACCGCGGATAAACCGAGACGATGTAATCCGAATAACCGCTGCCCTCGCGGAATTTGATTTGCGTGGGCGTTTCCGCCACGATCCGGCCTTTCACGGTCCGATGGTCACGCAAAGTGAGCCGGTAGGCCGGAACATCGGCCGCCAGCTCGGCTTCGATCCGTTTTTTTAAGGCGAGATCATCAAGGGTAGCCTGTCCATCGGAACATGGGGGAGAATCAATTTCGCGTTCCAAGACGACGACCTTGTTGTCGGCTGGAGCGACCTCGGCCTGTGCTCGCGCGAGGGCTGCCTCACGAGCGATGTGCAACCACACGTAGCATGACACTCCGAGCGCAAATGCGAGGATCGCGATCCGGCGCCCGCGGCCGCGGCGCAACGAACAAACAGGTAACATTGCCATGCCGGCTGATTTAAAGCACTTCACATGCCCACTGCACTCATTAGAAGGCCCGTTTTATTGGGTTTGGAGCATCTTTGTTCCATTCCGCCTTCTATGAAAAAACGCAGGCTACAAGGCAGTGGAAAAAGACCATCCGAAGTCCGATTTGGGAGGGACAGAGATAGTAACGGTCAGAGTTCCATCCGGCGCAGTTCGGCGTTTTGCCTTGTGCGAGACCGCGATTCCAAACTACCATGTATGAGAGTTGTTCGTCGTTGTCGCATTGCTGAGTTCTGAATTCTCAGACGGGAAGAACCATGCGCAAGATTAACACGAAGGATATAGCGGAGGTGACGTGTGCGTCGCCGAAGGGAGAATTTAGGGGAGCGGGTAAAGAGATCTCGGAGGCGTTGGGGCGCGAGCCGCAGTCCAAGGATCTGAGAGAGCGGCATCCGTTCGATGTGGAGATTTGCCGCATCCCGCCTGGCCAAACTCCCTACCCGTATTATTCGCACAGCGCGCAATGGGAGTTTTACCACGTCATCTCCGGCGAGGGCGTTGTCCGGCATGCGGATGGCACAACCCCGATCGAAGCGAGCGACGCGTTCATCTTCGAGCCGGGCCAGCCCCATCAGATGACCAATAACGGATCGGAGGACCTTGCGCTGTACGTCGTGGCGAACAATCCGATTGGCGAATCTTCCCACTATCCTGACAGCAAGAAATGGGTCGTCCGTTCACCCGAACGCCGAGTCATCCGATCCGAACCGCTCGACTACTACGACGGCGAAGAATGAAACGGTTGGACGCTGCCCCGGAGTGGGCCGCCCTTGCCGCACATACCCTCGAGAGAGTTTTCGGTCATCCACCTGCGGGACTTCTGCGGGTGTACCAATTGGACGAGATCGACCGGTGGTCAGACAGTTGCCCATTCTGACCGATCTGCCAGATTTGAACCGTTTCGCAAGCCAGAAGTAACCTGCCGAATCGCTGTGCAGAAATCTTTTCCTGTTGACCGATTTCGGTGTGTTCTCTTAGAGTGTCATTTTGCGCGAGGGAGCGCTGTGACGGGAGGTTCCAAAACCCCGCGCAAGGAGAGAACCTGATGAGTACTCGTAAAATAATTTTGGTCGTGGCCCTCGTGATGACAGGACCCCTGTTTTCATCTCTGAGCTCTGCCCAAGCTCCGCTGCCGCGGGTGGGAGACTTTAAGATCCGCGCGATCCGGCAGCAACTCGTGGTGGCACCGGATTACAGGAGTCTCGTTACCGGAACGGGCAACAGCTCAAACACCTTGACGAAGAAATGGCTGCGGATCGAGACCGAATTTGACACGGTGCCCGATTGGGCGGACGACATGACGGTGAAGTACTACGTGTTGATCGGCAAGGGACGCGAAGCCAAATTGTTCGGTGGCCAAGTCGATTATATCAATGTGGAAAAGGGGCAGCATCATTTATCTGCGATGTTCATGCATCCGAATTCCGTTGAGCGTTTTGGCCAGGGCAACGTCGAGGCGGTGCACGTGGAGCTTTGGTACAAGGGTCGCTTGATGGACCAGGACGTGACCCCGCCCACCAATTTCGCCTGGTGGCAGGGAGCGGATCCCATTCGCGGCTATCTTCTTGATCCGCAGCAGACCCCCTGGTCGATCACCGCGTTCGATCGCTATGAGGAATCCAAACATACTGCCCAGTAATCAGCCCGTAC
>CAZAQZ010000031.1:0-13740 GCA_964487175.1 uncultured Verrucomicrobiota bacterium
CTGCAATTCTTAGTCGTGCCAACACTGCTGGTGGTATGCGGGAAATGCGGATTAAAGGCCTGACCGCTGTAGCCTTCCGCCGAAACGGTCTGCTGTTGCGAATAAACCCATTCGCGGTTGGCGTTTTGCGAACCGACAATCACCGCGCTGGAAGAACGGAGCACCGCCAGGCGATGATTCTTGTAGGTCGCGTCCCTGCCCAGCATGAACACATCGTCGCGGACGACCTGAGGATTATAGGTCGTGTAATTGCGGCTGGTCAGCCCCTCATACTTGTTGGTGGGCACGCGCTGGTTGGCGCGCATCGGCAGATGACACCCAAAACAACTCGTCGCCCATGACGTGTGGCAAATCTGGCAGGAAATACTGCTGTTGTCGTGCGCCAGGTCAGCGGGACATTTTGATGCATCGGGGACATCGCCCCACGTCTTGCCGTCGCGCCGGAGCGTCTTGGCGTAGCGGGATTTGGGATTGTAATGCGACGATGTGGGATCGATCGTATCCATCGTCTGCGGGATTTCCCATTTCACGTCCGGATTCATCATCGATTGCTGATAGAGCTTCTTACCCGTCCACTGGAATCGCGAGCCCCACGGCGTGTTCTCCCGCGAAAGGTCGTAACGTCCGGCGTTACCGCTGGTCATGAGCGTGGGCCGTTGCGTGATCGTACCGTGACAGTCGATGCATTCGATGCTGGTGGCGGCGCGCGGCTCGCCGTAGAGGTTACCATTGCCGTGCACGTCGTTGATGAAATGGCAATCCACGCACTGCATGCCACGGGCGAGATGGACGTCTTTTAGATGAACAGCCTTTGCCCATTTGTTGGAGTCACTGTCCGCGATCATCTTCCCGTTGAGGTCGAGGAGATTTCCCTGCCGGTCCTTCTTGAATACGGCGCGGAAAATCCAACCATGCCCGTGATAATCGGCAAATTGCGTGTGCCGCGCCTCTGGATTCAACTCAGCCACTTTTTCCAGAAAGTCCAGGTCGCCCCACAACCCGCGCGCTGCCGCTGCTTCCGGGTTCTTGCGGAACGACTCGGCCAACTCGGCTTCGGTCGGGTTCTTCTGTTTCTCCGGATAAAGCAGTTCGCCATCGGATTCCTGGTCCCACCACGTGTACCCGAGATACGGATTCACAAAGAGATCGCCCTGATGCATGTGGCAAACCATGCACTGGCTGCTGGGAATCGATCGGGTGAACTGATGTTTGATGGGATGTCCCCGCTCGCGTTTGGAAATCTCGGTGTCAGCGGTAAAACTCAGGCCCTGATTGCCGTACTTGCTGTACCAGCCTGAATTTGACGGCGAACGGTCGTTGGCATACACAACGTGGCAGGCGGCGCAACCGCTCGACCGATAATCGCCGGGATGATCGTTCGATCCCATGAATCCAAGCAATGGATCGTGAAGCCTCGTCTTCTGCAGATTGAGGAAAACTGGGTCAATTCGGTTCAGCGTGCCGAGGCCCCGCTCGGAAAGCCGGCGTTCCGGGTGACCCGGCGGCTCGTCGGGATTTGGGATGCCAAGTTGGTTTTGTTTCTCACCGCCTTTCTCGAAGATGCGCAGGATGTTGCTCGGCTGACCCAGCGGGAACCGCGGCAACGGTTCGATGAACGGCAACACGCCGTTGGTGCGCGTCTCTTCAGGCGTCGGCACGTAAGGGTTCAACAATTCCAGCGGCTCGCCGTCGGACCCATAAGCCTGACCGTAACGATAGTTTTTGAATGGCACCGAACCATTATTATAAAGCGCCGCGCCCCAGAGCATCGCCCCGTGGTTCATCATGCTGTGCTGAACGTGGTCAATGGACTCCTTGTGACACAAACCGCATGCCTGCTCGGCGACGCGCAGGTCGGCGGGATTCACAAACCGGATGAACTCGGGCGACTCGTGGTTGAGCAACACTGTGGACTCGACCGGTTTCGCCGAAGACTGCCAGAAGATCGGATCGCGTGGTGCGACGTGGGCCTTGCGCATCGTCAGTCCCGGTGTCGCGTTTCCACCATGGCAATCCGTACAGCCGAGCACCACGTTTGGCGACGCATGCATGTCCTCGATGCCCTGATGACATCCGAGACAGCCACGGCTCTTGGCCATCGCTTCCTCCGGCGTCTGGTCGATCCAATTGCGCGGCTTGGGCGACGTGGGCGCGGCTTGCTCCCGCGGCACGGAGATTGGCGGACCGAACCCCTCGTCGTCACCGCAGACGACGGTGACACTCGCCAGCGTCAACGCCAGGCAGCAGAGTGATACGCGTGTTCTTGCGTTCATGCCTCAGTAAGTGAATACGAGTTTGACCAAACCGCTGTACAGAAAATCGTCCGTCTTGCCGCTGCCACCAGTGCCGGTGATTCCGGGCCCCTGCCCGAAAATGTCCCGGTATCCGTTGCCTGGCACCAAAACGCCGATGCCCGCCAGGACAACGATGTTATCAGTCAGCAGCGGCCTATACTTCACACCGACGCTGCAGTCGAGCCCGATCTCGTTGTCGACCTTGTCGGTGAGCAATGCAGTCTTAATCGGGTCGGTCTCCGCAAACCATAAATAGTTCACGTTCAAAAACCCGCGCAGCTTCGGTGTCACGTCCACGTCTGTGCCGATGCCGACGAGAAACAGACCGGGATTGACGAAATTCGCCTGCCCTTCCGTTTTGCTCGTCCGCAAATCGGGAAGTAAACTGTCCGGTTGTTTCAGCGCGACCGATGTGCCCGCCAGATCGATGCCCTGGCTCACCCAGAAGCTAAACGGCGCGCCGGCGAACTGCGGGTTGTCGACAATGCCATCGAATCCAGTCGCCGTGCCGTTTTCGGATTTTCGATCACCGGATGCGTAGAACAACGACAACTTGTACCGGATCCAGTCGCGGTCGTAGGACAGCTCCACCGCCGCCATCTGGGCGTTGATGTCCACGGCCTGACCAGCCAGTCCATTCAAGTCGTCGCGCCCCAGCGCCTCGTAGAATGCGTGTGAGATATTAAGCTGGCCTACGTGTCCGTCCCCCGTCCAGCCTAGATAGTAGACGTGTACGTCGTGCGGCACCACAGTCCCCAAGGGGGCGGGCCGCGTCAGATTGCCGTTCCTGTCGTAATGTGTGGTGCCATCGTCGAGATTGGCGTGCAGGCTCAACTGAGCCGTATAGCCGTGTGCGAAAAAGTCCTGCCGATACACGTTCGCAATAAAGACATACTGATCGCGATCATCGAATGTGTTGAGTCCCGAGTTCGTGTCCTTCTCACGCATCGGCAATGCGATCACATTATACTGATAGAGGTTGTTGTCTGCATTTCCAAAGATGCGCACGCCCAAATTCACATCGTCGAAAACGAATCCGCGAAAGTCGCTGTTGAACGGCTGGTTCCCCGCGCGCGCGGCAATAAAATCGTAGTTGTCGGACAAGTCGCCCAGATGCAGTTCGCCAAACATCTGCTGCATCGCGAAATACTCGCGCAACCGGTCCGTCCCGCTCTGCGGATTTGGACTGACAATGCCCCGCTCCTCCGTTGACAGGTAATTGACGTTGTACACCGGCTCCACCAGCAACCGCCAGTGCACGGGCTGGAACACTGTCTCGCCCTGGAACAAGTCCGCCGTGAACGATAAGTTCTGCGACAGGAACTCCTCGTCCCCTCTCCCGAAAAACTCCGTGCTGCCCGGCGACTGGGCGCTCACGCCACTTCCGGTGGGCAACCGCCGTGATTGAAACAAAGTCTCCGATTCCGCGGTGAGGTCCAGAAAGATGTCCTGGCCAATGACCGGCGCGTCTCCTTTGAGAATGCTTTGCTGGTAGGGAGCCCACAACGCCGCCGTTGCATGCTGGTACGGCGTTTCAGCAGGCCGGTCCGTGTACCGTTGCCACTGGGCGAACGGTACTTTCCAGCGGTCGGTCACCGGCACGGTGTTCGTGGGATATGCCCCAGACCCTTGCTGCCGCAGGTAATCAGGCTCCTCCCACTTGTGTTCGATGAGTTCGTTGATGCGCACCTTGGAACGGGGCAATTGCAAAGACGCCGATAATGGTTCAAGTCCCGCGAAAGTTTTCTGTTGCGGTTCGACGGGCACGATCTCCTTCAATTCGACGTTGTAGCGCGGCAGCACCAAGGCGCCTTGCAGCGGCTCTTCGCCATAAGACGGGCCTTGTTGGAACTCAGGCTTGAAAAACGGAGGAGGCTGGGCCGATGATTGCGATGCGCCTGGGTCCGGATTGAATTGCGGAGGCGGTACTGGCGGCTCGCCTTTGCTGACGGTCACGCGAATCTGCAGCGTCAGCGGTTCGGTTTCGAGCGGTGGGGGAAGCAAGGGAGGCTGACCGGTATCGGGGTTGAATTCGACAGGTGACCGGGGCGGCTCGCCTTGGCTGACGACTTGATGTGGTTTAGCGCGGTCAGGCTCCGCTTGTTCTGCCAACACGCACGAAGCGGCGATCACGCAACACGACGAAACAACCAGCACACCACCCCACCTCGTCATTCTGGGTCGGCAGCGTGTCGTAACCGTGTTGGAAAATCAAGCTGCAACTCACTCCAAGGTTTTGGCTTGCTGCCGGTTGGCTCTTCGCTTTAAGAATTCCACTTAGTGAAGACCCTGGCCCTCATCCTCGGTGCATTGGTCGCTCTTGGTACGGCAGCATTTTCACAACTGACCTCCAACGACGTCGCCACCATCATCGCCCAGGCGGCCACCCGCGCAAGCGTCGTGTCCACCGATAGCGTCATCGCCGTCGTTGACCGAGAAGGTTATGTCCTCGGCGTGTGGAGCGTCAACGGCTCCGTTCCGCCCAATGGCCTCATTGCCGAGGCGATCGCCCGGGCCGGCACCGCCGCGTTTCTCAGCACCGACAAGAACGCGTTCACCACGCGCACAGCGCTGACACTGGTCCAACAACATTTCCCGCCGATCCGCAACCGGCACGGCGTGTTGGTCGGCGTGCGCAACAAACCAACCGGCCCGCTTGTCGGCCTCACTTTCTCCAGTCTCCCCTTCTCCGACGTGAATCGTTACAAGAATCCAGCCAACTTCGTACCCGGCATGGGCGGCGGCACCAATGGCGCACCCGTTCCCACGCCGCCACTGGGGAGTCTGGACGGATTCCCCGGAGGCGTGCCGTTGTACCGGAACGGTACCAAAGCGCTGGGCGGCGTCGGTGTTGCGGGCGGACCCGATACACTCAATCAGTTCCAGGCCGACATAAACGAAAACGTTGCGTTGGCCGGGCAGATCGGGTTCGCGCCAGCTAATCGCATCCTCGGCTCGCATGTTTTGATCGCAGGTATTCGTCTGCCCTACATCCATGGCGAACCGCCCAAGGTTCCCATCGTTGCTCCCCTCGGTAGCATCGGCACCATCGTCCCCGGCTTTCCGGTGACCAATTCGCCGACGGTCAGCTATCCCACGCTGGTACTGGGCGGAGTCACCGGCGAAGTGCGCAACGCGATCGTCGATGATCCCCTGGGAAACCTGAGTTCAACCGACGTCACCAACATCCTCACGCTTGCGGCACAGCGCTGTGAGTTGACTCGCGCAGCGATCCGCCTGCCGCGAGGCCAGTCGGCGCGAATGGTCATCACCGTCGTGAGCAACCCGGCAAGCAATGGTGTATCCCCGGCGATCCTCGGCACGTTCCGCATGTTGGACAGCACCATGTTCAGTTGGGACATTTGCGTGCAAAAGGCGCGCACGGTTATTTTCTTTTCCAGCGCGCTGGCAACGAATTTTCTGCCGGCTGGATTGCCCGCAGAACACGCCTATTCAGCCCGGGCGATTGGGTTCCTGGCCGAACAGTTTTATCCACCGGGCATCGACGGCAAGCCGGCGGGGCCATTGCTCGGCGCGCAGGAGTTTTTCTCCGGCTTTCCAGCCGGCGTGACAAATCCGCTGAACGGTGCGGTGCTTGCGACATCGCCCGGCATCGATCCAAATCTCCCCAATGGCATGACACTTTTCCCGGGCGCGTTTCCGCTGTACCGCAACGGTGTGCTCATCGGCGCGGTCAGCGTCAGCGGCGATGGCGTGGACCAGGATGATTTCGTGGCGATCGCGGGCACGGTTGGGTTCGAACCGCCCGCCAATCTGCGCAGCGATCAGATTATTTTCCGGGGGACGCGTCTGCCATACGCCAAGTTCCCGCGGAATCCGCTGCTTTGACCGCCGTATTGTGATAGCTGTGGCAGGTGGCGCATGATGAAGCGGCTTTTCCCTGCGGACTGTGGCATTCCACGCACATTTGTTTCGGCGGCAGCAATACGTCCGCCGTGTCGCGGCTGTGCGTCGCGTCGTGACACGATCCACAGGCAACTGTTTGATGTTTCGCGTGGTCGAATCGTCCCTGCATCAGCCAGCGGCTGGGAATCACCGGCGCTGTGACTGCGGGTACCGCATCGCCCATCGCTTTGACCTCGTGACAGTAGGCGCAGCCTGCGTAACGCGGCCGGCCATCGGGTCCCGTGCGCGCGGTGTTGAAGAATGCTTCGCCCTCCAAATCCTCGCCCGCGTGCGATTGTTGACGGATCGCGGCCATCTGCTGGCCGACAAATCCCTCCAGTGCGCGCTGTTCCGTGATGCCTTTCACACGCCGGCCAAAATCGGCGTACTGCGTCGGCAAACTGCGCAGAAAGGCGCGCACGGCGACCGGGTTGCCATGCGGCAGATGCAACTCGGGATTGTTCACATCGAACTGCAATGCGTGGCAGGATTGGCAATCGGCTTCATAGGTGACCGGGCTCATGTACGCGCCCGTGGCGTCGGGTTTGTGGCAATCGGTGCAGGTCAATTCATGTCCGTTGAGCAGCGGGATGTCGGCGGTGAGATGCTTCTCGTGATCGAACTTCAATGTGTCCGTGTCAGCTGGAGGATGAAAGTTCGGATGATTCGCAAACGAGGTGAATGCAACCTTCATCAATGCGGCGTCACCGTGGCACCGCGCGCAATTCGCGTCCGCAGGCGGAGGCATCCGGCCCGGCCCGCTGTGCTCCTGATGACACGCGGTACACGAGTACTTCCACGGCGCGCGCGCATTATGGAAATCGTGTCCGACGTGGCAATGCAAGCAGGCCTGATCGACCCTGTCCATCTCCGGGCGCGCGGGCAAGGCCTCCGCGAACAGTGCGGCGCGCACTAGCCCGTGCACGCCCGTATTCCCGGCTCCGTGGCAGGCTGCGCAGTTATTCGTCGCCGCCAGCAACGCGTGAGCGCTCGACAACGGGGCGGGATTCAAGAATCTTCCGCGAAGCGAACTACAGAGCAGAACCAGCAGCGCGCCAACCGTGACTGCTGTCGCCCATAAGGTGACGAGACCACGCTTTGCGCGCAAACTGCGCACGGGTTGACACGGCGGAATCGCGTGACTGCAAACGCCGCTTGGAAGTGGCCCCTCCGAGCACGGGCCGCCTGCGCTATTGGGGCGGGTGCAGCGCCAGCGGCCTTTTGTCTCGCCCGGCTTTGTCTCCAATGCCGGTGTGCATTCGAATGTGGCGCGGCATTTCCCGCGCGGACTCGGCCCGATGCGGCACGCGTGGCCTTCGCAGGCCCAGCCGCAAATCCATTTCTGGTTGGGGCGCTCGTAATTGGGGTCGCTCATCGCGCGCCCCCGGAGAACGCGTACACAACGACGATGTGCATCACGGAAAACACCAGCAGGCTGTAGGTCAGCGGGATGTGCACGAACAACCATGCCTTGAGCCGGAATTGCTGCGCGTAATGGAAATCAAGGTTATCCTTCTCCAGGATCAGCGACGCCAATTTGTCCGCCACCGCCCGTTCCTGTTCGTTGAGGACGCGCTTGAGATTTTCCAGCTTCGCGAGCAAATCCCGCGGGACGCCTTGGGCACCGAGAAAGTAATCATGAAGATGGTCTGCGTAGAACTGCGCCACGGTTTCCGCCTTCGCTTCGGCGACCGACCTCAACGCCACCGATTCCGCCTCGGCTCGCACCGCTGCGCGCCGCGCCGGGATTTGCTCCCAAATGATCTCGCCGCCGCGCGCCGTCAACCGTTGCGGGATCGTGCGCGACCATACGAGCCCGATGATTCCGCTGATCATGACCGCCGCATACAGCCCCGTGAACACCCAGTTAAACCAGCTCGACGGCATCCGCCAGCCGATGTGCCAGAAAAAAACAATCGCTGATACAAATCCCATCCAGATGTGAACCTGCAGCCACGCGCGCGCCGAGAACAACGGCAGAAACGGCAGTTTCTTGCGCGCGTTGAACACTGTCAGCGCGATCATCAGACCGAACAACAGCCATCCTGTTTGATAGACGGTCATCGGTTTAGCCAGTTCGATAACGCGTTCACGTCGGTCATGTCGGCGCGGACCAGCGCATCATGCGGACATGCCCGCTGACAGGCCGGCCCGCCGTATTGCTGGACGCACAAGTCGCACTTCGTTGCCTTGAGAATCGGTTTCTGTTCCGCATCGACCATGAACACGCCCTCTTCGTCGCGAATTTCGACCATGCGGATGGCATCGTAAGGACAGTTGTTCGCGCAGATAGTGCAACCGATGCAGGTGGCCTGGTTGATCACGACCTGTCCGCCAAACGCCGCGCGATGGATCGCGCCGGTGGGACAACCGATCATGCACACCGGGTCGGCGCAATGCATGCACGCGTTGGCCACCATCACGCGCCCATGGGTCGGGCCGTGGCGGAGGAAGCGTGGGTTGTTGTCGTGCGCCACCGCGCAGGCGCGTACGCAGTCGTCGCACCGTGTACAACGATCCAGATCAATCAGCATCGCCGCCGTGCCATTGAAGAAGCGGTTCTGGGTAAAAAATTCCAGTAAGTCCGGACCGAGCTTTGCCGAGGCATCAAGTTCCGCTGTCCGAGAGGATCCGCCTTCGGACGCGCTTTTCGGCTCGACCAAGGGCGGCAGGAGCGATGGTGAAAGTGTGGGCAGCACGACTTCCTCCATCACGGATGTCGGGACGATGATCACGTGCGCGTAACCGAGTGCGCGCAACGTGAATTGCAGCGGTACGGCGGCGTCCTTGTTGCGCCAGTTGTGCGCAATTTCGGTCAGTCCGTAATGGGCGCCCGCGCCCAGATAGTTGAGCGTGCGTTCGCCGCGCCCGAACTTCTGGCTGAGCCGCGCAAACCCCGCCCGTACGAGGACGACGCCGTTCGGGTAATCACCCTCCTGTACGATGAGGGGTTCACTCGCCGTTCCGCCCCGCGCGGCGAGCTTCTTGTATTCGCCCGACCAATCATAATCGCCAAACGTCGCAAACTCGGTCTGGCGCATCACTTCCTGGAGTTGCGCGTCGTTGAGGTGAGAGAACATCGGCAACCCGCGCAGATAGGTTTCCAGTGCGCGCTCGCGATAAATCCTGTCGATGTGTTTGCGCAGCGCCTCATCGTAGCGCATCAAATCGCGCAGCCCCTGCCAGCGGATTTCCAGGAGTTCAGCGCCATCCTGTTCGGCGAACACAGTGGCGGTGCGCGGCATCCGGCTGAGGGCGGCGATCTCGCCGAACACCTCGCCCGCAGCCAGCGACGCGGTGCGTTGTTCGCCCAGCACGCGCGGTACATCCTGAAGAAACACGCGTACCTCGTTGCCCTCGACGCCGCGCTGGCCCAGCCGCGGGTCGGCGCTGGCCGCGCCGCCGCGCCGGATTTCCGGGACTTTCGAGTTGGCCCAGAGTTGGGAAATGATCTGGAACAGCGTCCGCTTCCGCAACAAGCGCCTTCCGAGCAACGCGTCCGGCAAACCCGGTGCGAGCACGACGCGCACGGAGCCGTTAACGATCATGAACGCTGACGTGCCGTAATCGCCGTCGCGCACGATGATTTCACCCGTGCCGAAACGGCGGAGCCGCGCATCATTGCGAAGGATGTCGCTAAGGGTGAGCTTCTTGGGAAAGCGCGCCGCGTCCATTTCCTTGAAGGGCGAAAGCGTCAGCAGGCGGTTGACCTGCGCCTCCGACATCCCGGGATCGAACGCCGAATCCCAGCGCTGCGGTCGATCGACGATGAGAGCGGATACCGGCATTACGCGTCCAGCACCAGATCGGATTTCGGTTTGCAGATGCAGGTCAGGCAGGAACCGGCCTCGGGTTCAGCCTCTGGTTTGCTCAGGTACTCGACCTCGCCGGACTTGACGGCCACCAGACAACTGCCGCAACTGCCCGCACGACAACCCGCGTCGATGCGAACCCCCTGCCCCTCGGCCAACTCCAGCACCGAACCGTGGTCGGAACGCCACGTGCACGTCTTGCCGGATTTACCGAATGTTATATTGAATCCAGGTGCGACCGTCGCTGCCGCGGGCGTTGCCGTCGGGGTTGCCTTCTTCACCGTGGCAGGGCCGAATGCCTCGAAGAACACCGCGCTGTCCGGCACACCCCATTCGCTCAGGCCGTCGGTGATGCTCTTCATGAACGCCCCGGGACCGCAGAGATAATACTCGTAGTTGTTCGACGGCAGGAGTTGCTTGAATAACTCCACGCTGACGCGGCCTTCGTGGTCGTAATCCTCTCCTTTGCGATCTTCGGGCCGTGGCCGGCTGTAACACACGTGGACCTGGATATTGTCGTGCCCGCGCGTGAGTGCCTCGATCTCGGAACGGTGAATGTGCTCCGTGCCGTTGCGCGCGCCGAAAAAGAACCAGCATTCGCGGTTGGAGCCGCTGGCCGCAATTGCGTTCGCCATACTGAGCATCGGCGTCACGCCCACCCCAGCTGAAATCAAAACGACAGGGGTCGTCTTTTCCAAATCGAGACAGAAATGGCCCGCCGGCGCCTTGGCATCGATGATGTCGCCTTCGCGTAAGTTGTCACAGAAGTGCGACGACGCAACACCGGGCGGCAGGTCGGGCTTATCCGGGGGCGGCCCTTCACGCTTGATGGTGACGCGGTAATAATCGGTGTGGTGCGGACTGTCGGAAATTGAGTAACAACGCACAACCGGTTTGTCGCGGCCCGGACAGTTGAGTTGGAACGTGAGATATTGGCCGGGCTTGAACGGAGGCAGCGGTTTGCGGTCATGCGGCTGGAGGTAAAACGCCCACACACCCTCGCATTCCTTCACCTTGCGGGCGATCTGGAACTTGCGATATCCATTCCATAATTGTTTGGCCTGCTCGGCCTCCTGGCATTGCAGCGCGGCGGCCTTCACTTGAAGCTGGAGGCGTTCACGAACAAGACCGCGCTGTTCGCGATCGTTGATCGCCCGTTGCGCGGAGGAAAAAGCGAGCACCACCATCTGGACGGTGAGCGCGCCAATGAAAGTGAACCCGACCACCAACCCCGGACTACCGCCTGCCACCCGTTGCAGTGTCTCGATAATGGATTGCATTTCCAGCGAGCTTCGTTTAACACAGCGCCCGTGCGGAGTAAATCCCTAACCGCGTTTGTCACGGCGCTGTTGCTCTGCTCCACCACCCGCGCCGACTCACCTGCTCCGTCTCCGCGGTTCGTCGGATCGCAGACCTGCAGCACGTCGGGCTGCCATGGAGGCGCGACGCTCAACCGCGATCAATCCCTCGTCTGGGCGAAGAAGGATTTCCATTCACGCTCGTATGCGACGCTGACCATCGCGCGTTCGCAACGCATCGCTGAAGCGCTTCATATTGCCGATCCGACCCAAAGTCCGCGCTGCACCGTCTGCCATGCGCCATTTCAAACGGTGTCCGATGCGGAGCGCGGGCCGTCCGTGACAATTACCGAAGGCGTTTCCTGCGAGACCTGCCACGGCGCCGGCGAATCCTGGCTGCGCGCCCATACCCGCACGGATTACACCTACGCCGACAGGGTCACAGCGGGCATGCGCGATTTGAAGAACTTATACGTCCGCGCCAGCACATGCGTCGCCTGCCACCAGAACGTTGATGCCGAACTTTTGCGCGCTGGCCATCCCGAGTTGATCTTCGAACTCGACGGCCAGTGCGTCACCGAACCGAAGCACTGGCGCGAACGCAAGGATTGGTCGGGCGCGCAGGCATGGCTTGTCGGCCAGGCCGTTGCCCTTCGCGAGATGAGCTGGCAACTTGGACGTGAACCGCAACCGGACGACCGGATGAAAGCGCGCTGGAGCGGTTTGCTCTGGGTACTGCAAAAGACCGGGGATCTCGATGCAACGGCAACCAGCACGGGAGACGTTCAGCACAAGTGCGACGAACTAGCCGCCCGCGACGCCTCCGGCTCCTGGTCGACTGATCCGTCGCGCACGTTGCTCGCCACGCTCGCAGCGAGCGGGCCCGCGTTCGCCGACACAAATGTGCCGCGCGATGTGCAGGCCCGCCGAGCTGAGCGGCTGGTGCTGGCGCTGGATCGGCTGGTTGGTTCGTTGAACGCGGATCCCGCGATTGCAAGCGCGCGACCGGAATTGAATCGTCTCTTCGACATGGTTCAATCTCTGCCCGACTTCGATCCGCAGAGATTCGCCGAGGCGTTGCGACAATTTGATTCGAAACTCCCGCCAGCCAATTCAGGCAAATGATTTTCCGCCGCGCGTGTTTCCGAATTGACTCGGTACGGGCGCGTTTGCCAGAGTACATGATGTTGGTGATGAGATTGTGAAACTGAACAGCATCGCAGTTTTCATTTGCAGTTACGCACTTCTTCTTCCGGCAACTGTGCCGGCGGCCGTGCCACCGTTGTCCAGCGCGAAGGTCACGGAGGTCAACAACACCGTCGGCTATCAAGCGGAAGGGACCACCGAACGCGGCGCGACCACCAACGACGTGATCAAGGGCGCGGACGTCTTGCGCACCGGGGAACGGTCGCTGGCGGAAATCCAGTTCGATGACAGGACAATCACGCGACTCGGTTCCAAGAGCATCTTCTCGTTCGACAGCGCGGCGCGATCGTTTTACGTCAAGCAGGGCCTCGCGCTGATTTGCATGCCCAAGGGTTCCGGTGGCGGTCGCATCGTCACCTCGGCGATCACGGCCGCCATCGAGGGCACGACGGTCATCGCCCTGGGTGATGGAAGAATTCTCTTCCTCGAAGGCAGCGGAATCGTTTCCACGGCGGATGGCCGGCAATCCAAACCGATTCACGGAGGCCAGATTGCCTTTCTCAAAAACGGCGTCCTTATCGTGTCGGATGTCCTTCTCGATCCGCTGCTGAACTCATGGATCTTCAAGAGCCGGACCCAGCAGTTGCCGACCTGGCTCGTCATCCAAAATGTCAACAACCAGCAGAAACACGACATCGGCAGCGGCAAGCTGGTCGTCACGGGTACCGGCGGCGGTAATCAAACCGGCTCGCCCAATATCAATGATCCCAACTACCGCGGTGAAGGCATCATTGGAGAATTGCTGACTCCGGGCTCACCAGCCAAAGGGGAGGAACTGCCGCTTATCTCGAGTCATTGAGGATGACAAGTAGAATGCACAAATCTCGCGGTGGAGTCTGCGTCGCGCTGGCTGGCCTGATCGCGATGACCGCGCGCGGCCAGGTACCGTCAGTGCCGCTGGAGCCAATGCCGTCGCCGGCCACACAGGCGCCTGCAGAACAATCGTCCTCGCCGACCAACGACGTGGACGAACTCGGCCAGTTGGTACTGCTGCAAAGTTCGCCGCGGCCCAAAGTGTTTCGCGCTTCGAGTGACACGGAGTATCTGTACACATCCAACCGCCTGTTACTGCCCAACACCGGTCTGTTTCCGGCGAAAAGCGACGCGCTCCTGTTTCAAACATTCGACTTCTCGTTATCGCCCCAGATTGTGGATAAGCTGACCAGCACAATCTTCATTCGCCAGCAACTGGCCCGCTATTACCGGGATGACCAGTTGAATTTC